>JANOWA010000278.1:0-5093 GCA_031417675.1 Methylotenera sp. | reverse complement strand
TAAAGTGATTTCAGAGCTGGATATTGCCGAAAATCGCGTGCCGCAAGATGGCCGCTTTAAAGTATCGATGCGTGGTCGCGATATTGATGTACGCGTATCCATCATGCCGAGTATTTTTGGTGAAGATGCGGTGCTGCGAATTTTAGACAAGCAAGCGCTAACCGACCAAGTAAAAGGCTTGCGCTTAGATTTTTTGGGATTTGATGAAACCTCAATCGCCAGTTTGCGCAAAATGGCCAATGAGCCTTACGGCATGATGCTAGTCACTGGCCCAACGGGCAGCGGAAAAACCACCACGCTATACGCGGCAATATCTGAAATTAATACGGGTGAAGATAAAATCATTACCATTGAAGATCCTGTTGAATACCAGTTGCCAGGCATTTTGCAGATTCCCGTGAACGAGAAAAAAGGCCTTACCTTTGCGCGTGGTTTGCGCTCTATTTTGCGCCACGACCCCGATAAAATCATGGTCGGCGAAATTCGCGATCCAGAAACAGCGCAAATCGCCATTCAATCGGCGCTTACAGGGCATTTGGTGTTTACCACGGTTCACGCCAATAACGTGCTGGATGTGATTGGCCGTTTTATGCACATGGGTGTTGATTTGTATAACTTTGTGTCAGCCATGAATGGCATCCTCGCACAGCGGCTAGTGCGGGTGAATTGCCCGCAATGTTCGGTAGAAGAGCAGCCTGATGCGGCTTTATTAAAAAGCTCTGATTTAACATTGGAGCAAGTGAAGCACTACCAATTTAAAGTAGGCAAAGGTTGTGGCCATTGTCGTGGCACAGGTTATAAGGGACGCAGAGCGATTGCAGAATTATTGTCGCTTAATGATGAAATTAGAGAAATGATTATTGATCGCGCGCCAGCAAGGCTGATTCGCGACGCTGCAGCGCGTAATGGTACGCGTTTTTTGCGTGAAGCTGCGCTGGATTTAGTGAAAGATGGCGTGACTACATTAAAGGAGATTAATCGTGTTACCTTTGTGGTCTGATCAATTGCAGATTGTGCTGACGCCAGCGCGTGTAAGCATTGCACGCCAAAGTGCAGGGTTTAGGTCAGGCCAATTAGTCAGCCATACCATGCCTTGCGCTGCGCCGCTGCAAGGTGAGCCTGCCTGGCAGCCCGCCTTACGTGCCTTGCAAGCGCTATTAAAACAAAAAAAAGTAAACAATACGCGCGCGACCGTATTGTTATCTAATCATTTTGTGCGCTACCAACTGATTAATACGCAGCCGGATTTAAGTAGCTTGGAAGAAGAACAAGCGTTTGTGCGTTTTAGCTTTGCCGAAATTTATGGTGATGAAGTGAAGCGCTGGCAACTACGTTGGGGTTCTGGCTTACAATTGTCGCCGCAAGTGGCCAGCGGCATCGATAACACATTAATCGAACAGATTGAAACAAGTCTTAGTCAGGCAGGCGTTAAGCTTAACTCGTTGCAACCTTACTTAATGACAGCCTTTAATTACGTGCGCAAATGGGTCGATACAAGCCCACATTGGTTTGTGCTGGTAGAACCTGGCAACGCCTGCACTGGCTTTATGCAAGGTGGCGATTGGCAACAATTGCACACCAGCCGCTTAGGCGCAGATTGGGCAGCCGATTTGCCGCGTGTGCTGGCGCGCGAGTTTCAAATGGTGGGCTCAACTGGCGAGCGCAACCAAATGATTGTTTGCTTGCCTGGTTATATTGACCCCAAACATATTGTGCCAAGCAATCATGCCTTACGTATTTTAACCATGACGCCAGAAATGCTGATGCAGGGCACTGTAAAAACAATGACTATGCAAGCCGCAGTTCAAGCAGTAAAAACACAGTCAGCCGCTGCAATGGGCGTAAAATAATGCGTGCCTTGCAACTGGATTATCGAAGCAGGCATGGCTTGCGTCATTTTTTTGGCTTTATGTTGCTGGCCTTAGGATTGGGTTTGGCGCTGATGATGGCCAGCTATTTTTCATC
Source organism: Methylotenera sp. (assembly GCA_031417675.1). GTDB lineage: Bacteria > Pseudomonadota > Gammaproteobacteria > Burkholderiales > Methylophilaceae > Methylotenera_A. Next base: position 3,128 of record JANOWA010000278.1, on the reverse strand, counting down.
CTTGCGCCAACAAACCAGCCAAGTGCAAAGCATGCTGGACGACATTGATAGCCGCATTCATGCCAAAAGTAAGCTTAATGACAGCAGCACAATGCCGCCGCAAAAATTGGATGAGGTGATGAAGTTTTCAAATCGTACTATTCGCCAGCTAAATTTGCCGTGGAGTGTTTTATTCTCGCAGCTAGAAAAAGCTAAAACCGAGGGTGTGGCCTTGCTTAGTGTAGAACCCAACACCAATAGCACCGCCATAAAAGTGGTGGGCGAGGCTAAAACGTATGAAACCATGTTGAAATACGTGCGCAACTTATCTGCGCAAGGTGTGCTACAAGGCGTGTATTTAATGGACCATAAAATGGACGAACAAAATCCAGATAAGCCAATTCGCTTTAGTTTGGAGGCTTCATGGCTATCCCATTAAGTGTCATGCATGTTAAGTCTGATTTAATGGCTTGGGCGCGGCAACTGACTTGGCCATGGCTGGCTGCGTTGGCTTTGCTGGCGGCTTGTGCAGGATTTTACCTAGCGGTCATCGTGCCAGCAAGGCAATCGCTGGCAGCGCTTAAACAACAGCTTGTAGTGATGCAGCGCGATGAAACCCATTTAAAACAAGCCTCGCAAGACGGTGTGCTTACATCGCCAACAGAGCAGTTAGAAGCATTTTATCAGCAATTTCCTGCAGAAAGTGCTGTACCAGACACCTTGGAGAAAATGATTAAATTAGCGCAGATTAAGGGCTTAAACCCTAAGCAAGCCGCCTATCGCATTATTAGAAATAATCCAGGTGAGTTATTAAGTTATCAAATTGCTTTGCCTATTAAAGGCGCGTATCCCAGCATTATGACGTACGCATTTGAATTGCTGGCAACAACGCCTAACTTATCGTTAGACAATGTGAGTTTTCAGCGGCAAAAAATTGGGGATAACTTGATTGAGGCCACGTTGAAAGTAACCTTGTATATTAAGCGTGAGCAAGCTAATGGTGAAAATAAGGATCAATCCAAGTGACCACTCAACAACGTTGGCTTGCCATTGCTGCCTTTGGTTTGGTGGCCTTAATTTTGGCTGTTAAAGCGCCTGCACCAGATGATCTTGCAGCGCCTGCCAGCAAACGTGTGCAATACAATGCAGCTAATTTAAATGCTAATAAAAATCCAGCTAATGCTGAGTACACTTTTAAACTAGATACATTACAAACCAGAAGTATGGCGCAGGTGGATACAGAAGATATGTTTGAGCGTAAATCTTGGGTCATTCCACCGCCGCCACCACCAAAACCAAAATATGTTGCGCCGCCTCCACCGCCACCTCCGCCGCCACCAAGTGCGCCGCCACTCCCTTATAAAATGATGGGTAGCTTTCAAGAGCCAGGCCAAAAATTGGTGGTGTATTTATCACGCGGCGATAAGCTGTACAGTGTATCGGCAGGGGATGTGCTTGAAGGTACCTATAAAGTAGAGAGTTTTAACGCTGGGCAATTAGAGTTGCTGTATCTACCATTAAATATTAGACAAAACTTAAGACTCGGAGACCGATGATGATTTTTTCACCAACACCAAAGCTAGCCGCACAGCCGCAAACGCACAACAGGCTTAGTAAGCTGTGCGCAAGCTTGGTTATTGTCACGTTTCTAAGTAGTTGTGTTTCAAATCCAATGCACCGTGCAGCGCTTAAAAAAGTAAAAGATGGCCCCTTGCAAGAAGGTGTTGCAGCGTTAAAAGCATCTTCAGCAAAAGAGCCAGATGTACAAGCGTATCGTGTCGATTATTTACGCGAAAGAGAGCGCGCGGTTAATCAAGCCTTAGTCGATGCAACCAATGCATTTAATAATGGCCGTTTAGATGAGGCAGAAACTTTATATGGCACAGTAATAGCCATGGATGCCGAGAACGCACAAGCAAAGCTTGGCTTAATTGAGATTGACCGCGGCAGACGCCACGCAGAGGCAATTAATAAAGCACAAGATGCAATGAGCAGAGACGATTTTGAGGCAGCACATAACGCCTTGCAACCCGTGCTGATTGAGACCCCAAACGATAAAGAAGCGCAGGACTTAAGCCGCCAAATCGATACCGCGCGCTATACCAATGCCAGTCTTAATCAAATACCAGAGATGGGCGCGGCTTACAAAAAACCAATTTCACTGCAATTTAAAGACGCCAATCTTAAAATGATTTTTGAAGCGATTTCAAGAACCACAGGGCTCAATATTTTGATTGATAAAGATGTAAAAGCCGATTTAAAAGCCACGGTGTTTGTCAAACAAGCTTCGGTAGAAGACACGATTAGCTTGATTTTGTTGCAAAACCAGCTAGAAAAGAAAATCTTAAACGACAACACGCTTTATATTTACCCTGCCACACCATCAAAACTGAAAGAACATCAAGATTTAATTATTCGCACTTTTCAGCTTACCAACGCCGATGCCAAACAAATGCAAGTGCTGCTCAAAACCATGATTAAAGCCAAAGATGTGTTTATTAACGAAAAAGCAAATTCTGTAGTGATGCGCGATACGCCAGAAGCGGTGGCTTTGGCTGCCAAGTTAATCGCAGCGCAAGATGTGAACGAGCCAGAAGTGATGTTAGAGATGGAAGTGCTGGAGGTTTCTCGTAGTTTAGCAACCCAAATTGGGATTGATTATCCAGATAAGGTATCGTTTACAATTGGGGGTACTACTTCTACTACTTTTAATGGAATAACCACTACAACCCCTGTACCACAGACGTTGCAGAGCTTAAGAGATATTAATAAATCACAGATTTTTGTTAGCCCAACCCTCGGTGTTACATTAAATCTCAAAAAGATCGATGGTGAAGTAAATACCTTGGCTAATCCACGTATTCGCGTACGTCAACGCGAAAAAGCCAAGATTCTGATTGGTTCGAGGTTTCCCATTATCACCAATACAGTGACACCATCAACTGGTACGCCAGTGGTAACGGGCAGTATTCAGTACATTGATATTGGCCTTAAGTTAGAGGTTGAGCCAGATATTCATATGGATGGTGAAGTTGGTATTAAAACGGCATTAGAAGTGAGCAGTCTGGCCAGCCCTGGCTGATGGCCGCGCGCCGTCAGTGCCGCGGCGCGTGCCGCCACTTCGGTGCGAATTTGCTGCGAAAGCGCCA
>JANOWA010000277.1:0-1962 GCA_031417675.1 Methylotenera sp. | reverse complement strand
AACCCTGATCAAGCCAAAGCCACTGCTGATGAGGATTTAACGCACGCGGCAGCCAAGGTGTATCAAATTTACCAACAAACATTAAAAGCCTATCAAGCGGTTGATTTTGATGACTTAATCAAATTACCCGTTGAGTTGTTTGAGCAACATGAAACTGCCCTTAACAAATGGCAAGGCAAGCTGCAATATTTACTAGTAGATGAATACCAAGACACCAACGCCTGCCAATATAAGCTGGTAAAAATGCTCACCGGTGTGCGCGGCCAATTTACCGCGGTGGGCGATGATGACCAAGCAATTTATGGTTGGCGCGGCGCCGATGTGGAAAACTTACGGCAGTTGACTGAAGATTTTAGCCGCTTAAAAGTGATTAAATTAGAGCAAAATTATCGCTCTACGGTGCGCATTTTACGCGCCGCCAACGCGGTGATTGCGAATAACCCCAAACTTTTTGATAAAAAATTATGGAGCGATTTAGGCACAGGCGACATGATTCAAGTTTCTGCGCAACAAAGCGATATTGCCGAAGCCGAGAGTGTGGTGATGAAGCTGCAGGCGCATAAATTTGAAAACCGCACCAAATATTTGGACTACGCTATTTTGTATCGCGGCAATCATCAGGCGCGGCTGTTAGAAGAAAAACTGCGCGAGCAAAAAATCCCTTACACCATTTCTGGCGGGCAATCGTTTTTTGATAAAGCCGAGATTAAAGATTTGGTCAGTTATCTAAGATTAGTCGCGAACGAAGATGATGACCCAGCGTTTATTCGCGCCGCTACTACGCCCAAAAAAGGGATTGGCAACACCACGCTAGAACGCCTTGGCGAATACGCCAGTTTGCACAAAAAATCACTGTTTGCGGCGGCCTATGATGGTGCATTTCAACGTGAACTTGGTCAAAAACAGTTAGACGATTTACTCACTTTTTGCAATTACATCAGCAATTTGCAAGTGCGCGCAGTAAAAGACCCTGCAGGTGAAGTGCTAAATGATTTATTAATTGCCATTCAATACGAAGCGTTTTTGTATGACCACGAAGAACCACGTGCTGCTGAAAGCAAATGGAAAAATGTACTCGATTTTATTGGCTGGCTGACCAAAAAAGGGGCTGATTCTACTGAGTTTGGCAATGAAAGTGATGGCAAAAATTTGCTTGAACTCACACAAATGGTATCGCTAATGAGCATGCTAGAAGGCCGCGAAGATGGGGAACCAGATGCAGTTAAGCTTTCAACATTACATGCTGCCAAAGGTTTGGAGTTTGGTCATGTGTTTTTAATTGGTGTTGAGGAAGGTATTCTGCCACACAGCAGCAGCCTCGAAGTTGGCTCTGAAACGCAAATTGAAGAAGAACGCCGCTTAATGTATGTAGGCATTACCCGCGCGCAAAAATCACTGACTATTTCATGGTGCAAAAAACGTAAACGTGCTGGTGAAGTACAAATGTGCGAACCCAGCCGCTTTATTGCGGAGCTGCCTAATGCCGACGTGCGTCACTTTGGCAACCCGTTTAACGACCCTGAAGTGAGCAAAGAATTCGGTAAATCAAAAATGGCTAATATTAGGGCAATGTTAGGTAAAAGTTAGTTATAGCTCTGGTGGGATAAAAAACTGATCTAAATCTGTAATCGAGATTAACTCAATATTTTTTGTATCACGTATTGCCTGAAAGCGCATTTTAATACTCCCAACATATTTTTCAGGTGCTTGAAAATAGACCTTAGTCAGTAATTTCATATTATTAGCACCAGCTATTAATCGGTCTATCTCACGATTAAAGTATGGCAATGAGTATCCAATAATTACTAAAACTTCTGTCAATTTAGCATGTTGCTGAGCCGCACTTATAGTAGGAGAAGCTTCATTATTTTGCGTAGAATATTCAGCCAGCCATGCAAATGACAGTATGCTGTGTTTTTTAGCACCTTCGTAACGACCTACTATCTCTTCAGTAGTTTTTGG
>JANOWA010000276.1:0-2627 GCA_031417675.1 Methylotenera sp. | reverse complement strand
CACGATGAATTTTATCACCATTGGTTAAATGGATTGCGCCTTCTACCAAATAATACAAGTTACGCTCGGTATTGCCACGCTCAAACACGTATTCACCGCGTCGCAAATTAAGCCCGTAGCGCATCATGAGTGCTTCGATATAATTTTTTTTAGCGCGATTTGATTGGCCAGTCGAGCTGTCAAACAAACCTTTTAGCAAAAGCACATCTTTTTTGCGAAGCGTCGATATTAATTCTGTGCCCAATAAAAATACCGCAAAATTTAAATAGAGCCAAGTAATTGATACAAACAGCGCTTTCATACCGCCAAAAATCGCGCCATATTGTTGATTCATTGATAAAAATAGACCAAACGCTGGCCGCATGACTAACCACAATAGCGCAGTTAAAAATGCACCCAACATCAAATGCGCAAAAGCCACCCGCATGGGAAAGTACACCCAGTAAAAAATAGCGATTAATAGCGTTGTTAAAGCTAAAGTGCCTAGCACGCCAACAAGGCTAAGCTGTGATGCAGGTAAATGCACGGCTAAAAAGCGAATACATTTTTCGATTATAAAGCCAGCCGAAGTGAACAGGAAAAACAGCAACAAAATAGCTAAAACAGAAATAACATCTTTAAATTTACGCTTAAAAAACGAAGGCGCTTCAATTTTGGATGCAATGGTATAAAAGGCTGAGCGCATGGCGCCAGCCAGTGGCGCGGCTGTCCACAGTAAAGCCAGTAAGCCTAAGCTGCCCCACGCTGCCTTGGTTTGTGTGGCTTTATACACTTCTACCATCACGGTGCTGCTTAAATCAGGCAACAAATTGCCCATTAAAATCGCCAATTTAACAATCGCATAATCAGAAGAAACCACCAAGTGACTGAGCAAAAAAAACATCAGCAACAATAAGGGGATTAACGCAAATAGCGCATAAAACGACAAAGAAGCTGAAAGCCCAAACACATTGTGCCGCGCAAAGCCAGCTAAAGTCTCGCGCAGCACAAAAAGTGGCGTGGCGTATTCTTGCTTTTGATAGGCGTGCAACGGCTTGCTTAAGATAGATGTTTTGGGCGCAGCCTGCTCCGCAAGCAGTTTAATCTTGGCTAAATTATCATCCTGCAGTATTTTATCGGGTCGTGCCATTTACCGCTATTTTAATCCTATAAATTATCTAACAAATTGTCTAAGTCTTTAATCTTAGGTCTTTAATCTTAAGTCTTTAAAATGTTCAGTCGCCGCGACTAAGGCATGCATAATGCCAAGTTCCATCGCCGAGTGACCCGCATCGGCTACCATCACAAGCTTGGCATGCGGCATGGCTTGCGCCAGCTCCCATGCGGTTACTGGCGGACACACCATATCATAACGCCCTTGCACAATCACGGTGGGAATGTTGGCAAGCGTTGCGGCCGCCTTTAATATTGCATCGCCGTCCATAAAGCATTGGTTTTGAATATAATGTATTTGTATGCGCGCGCGCGCCAGTTCAATATGATTATCTATCTCCTGTTCATGCGCCGTTTTTGCAGGTATTGCAGGGCTTGCTGTGCTAGCCTCGCTTGGCAGTAAACGCATCATATTAGATTCGTAATTATTCCAATGAATCGCCGCAGGAATATTAATCGTAGCATCGTCAGCAAAAATACGCGTCGAAAAAGCAGTTAAAACATTTGCGCGCTCATGTTCTGGCAAATAACCAATCAATTGATGCCAACCTTCAGGCTGAAAATGTTTAACGTCGCCCAAAAACCAAGCCAACTCACTCGCGCGACTCAAAAAAATACCGCGCAATACCAACGAAATAATATTATTTGCATGCTTAACCGCATACGCCAGCGCCAAGCTACTGCCCCAAGAGCCGCCAAATACATGCCATTTACCGATGTTTAGATGTTTGCGCAAGGCCTCAATATCATCCACCAAATCATTTGTTGTATTGTCTCTTACCTCGCCTTGCGGCTTACTGCGACCGCAGCCGCGCTGATCTAACAAAATAATGCGGTAATGCATAGGATCAAAAAAACGCCGCTGTGTTGGGTTGCAACCACTACCTGGGCCACCGTGCAAAAAAACAACAGGAATTCCATCTGGATTTCCACATTCTTCAAAATAAATTTGATGCAAATCGCTTACTTTAAGGTGATTTTTATTAAAAGGTTCGATTTCTGGATACAAATTATTAGCGCCCTGATTCATTATAGTGCCTATTCTTTCTATTTGATTTTATTGACTTTTTTTAAAGTAAACAAAAATATAACGGTTTAACTAAAAAATATTTTGAACATTTGTTAACAAATTGTAACTAAAGTGTTGCAATTTAAAATAAGTTGTTTTATATTGCAGTTCGCGCAAATAAAATGCGGCGAAAAGTAATTTCTAAATTTGTGATAAATACCACAATGAAAATTGTATTATAAGTCTCAAAATTTGAGTTTACTTTTAATTAACCCTTAGTAATATCACTTTGGAGATAAAAATGAAATTAAATACAATGAAGCTTGCTTTAGGCCTAGTTGCAGGATTATCAGCGGCTTTGCCAATGGTAGCATCAGCAGCAGCAGACCAAGAAGCAGCAATCGCAAACGCAAACAACTGGGCTGATCCACGTGGCGACTACACGAATCAAGGCTACAGCAAACTC
>JANOWA010000275.1:0-1949 GCA_031417675.1 Methylotenera sp. | reverse complement strand
GGTGGATTACTATAATTTAAGCGCGGGTGTGGTTGCCTTGCAAAAGGGTTACAAGCTTTAATGATTAGACCGCTCGTCACGCGTTTTTTGCAACATTTAACTAATCAAAATAATTGGTCGCGCCAGCAATTAATTGGCTTTGCTGGCAAGGTTGTGCAATTTGACTTTGCGCTAATTAAAGCGAATTTAATTATTTTAGAAGATGGTAGTTTGGCTATTAGCGGCGAAACGCAAGCGCCAGATGCCACGATTTACCTGCCGCCCAGCCTTGCACTTAGATTACTAGCAAATGACGAAGCTGCAAAAATGCAAATAAAAATTGAGGGAGACACGCACCTTGCGACCGAATTTAGCAAAGTGTTGCAAAACATGCGCTGGGATATTGAAGAAGATTTGAGCCACATTACGGGCGATATTGCAGCCTTTAAAATTGGCGAACTTACAAAAAAAGCCTTTAGCGAAATGAAGCAACAAAGTCAAAATGCAGCCGATATGCTCAGCGAGTTTTGGCAAGAAGAGAAACCCATTTTGGCCAAAAAACGTCATGTAGAACAATTTAATGCGGATATTGATACGCTAAAAAGTGATGTAGCACGGCTTGAAAAACGATTCGCTAAATTAAGCAAAAAAATGGAAGAAAGCACAAACTAATAAATGCATTACTTTCGCTTACTCACCATTATTTTTGTCATTTTTAAATTTGGCTTAGATGAGTTTATTGCCAATCATTTTAATTTTAATTCGTTGCACATTTTACTTAAGTGCTTGTTTTTTTGGCGTAATACCGAGCAACCACGTGGCGTTCGCTTACGTTTAGCCTTAGAAAAACTGGGGCCGCTATTTGTTAAATTTGGCCAAATGCTGTCAACACGTCGCGATTTATTGCCGCCCGATGTGGCTGAAGAGCTCGCTAAACTGCAAGATAAAGTACCGCCATTTGCCTTTGCCGATGTGCAAAAAAGTATAGAAGCCGCCTTTGGCTTGCCGCTAAACCAAGTTTATAGCCAATTTGACACGGTAGCGGTGGCCAGCGCATCGGTGGCGCAAGTGCATTTTGCCAACTTGATGAGCGGCCAAGAAGTGGCGGTAAAAGTATTGCGGCCTGGCATTGCCAAGGTCATTTCGCAAGATTTAGCGTTGTTAAAATCGCTGGCATGGCTGCTGCAAACCGTTTCTAGCGAAGGCAAACGCCTAAAGCCGATGGAGGTGGTGGACGAGTTTGCGCGGCATACGCAGCACGAGCTTGATTTGACGCTGGAAGCAGCTAATTGCAGCCAGTTAGCACGCAATTTTAAAGACAAACGCCTGCTGATTCCAGAAGTTTATTGGGATTACTGCCGACGTGAGGTGATGACCATGCAGCGCATGTACGGTACGCCTGTTAGCCAAATAGAGGTGTTAATAAACAAAGGCTTAAGCCCAGCAAAGCTCGCGCACGATGGCGTGGAAATCTTTTTTACACAAGTGTTTCGCGATGGTTTTTTTCATGCCGATATGCACCCTGGCAATATACAGGTGGCGGACGATGGACGCTACATCGCGCTCGATTTCGGCATTATGGGTACACTTAACGATACCGATAAATACTACCTCGCACGCAATTTTTTAGCGTTTTTTAACCGCGATTATCGCGATGTCGCCGTGGCGCATATTGAATCGGGCTGGGTGCCAGCAGACACTAACGTAGAAGAGCTAGAAACCAATATCCGTGCTATTTGTGAGCCAATTTTTAACAAGCCATTAAAAGATATTTCATTTGGCCGCACGCTCTTAAGCTTGTTCCAAATGTCGCGCCGATTTGGCGTGGTCATTCAACCGCAACTCGTCATGCTACAAAAAACCTTGCTGAATATCGAAGGTTTAGGCCGCGATTTAGACCCGAATATCGATTTATGGCAATCGGCCAAACCGTTTTTAAAACGTTGGATGAGCGAGCAAATTGGCTGGCG
>JANOWA010000274.1:0-1645 GCA_031417675.1 Methylotenera sp. | reverse complement strand
AAAACACTCAAAATACCAGAAATTCTTTGGTTTGAATATTGCAGTTTTACGTTTTCATTTTTCTGAATTATCCTGAAATGAAAGACAGTGCGGTCATTATTAATGAGCTGGGCACAACGGGTTTAGACCACATTTTAGCCACACAAGTGGATTCTGAACATATTGCTGACAACACCGTTTTACTTAGCAGCGGCTGCGTCTGTTGCACGCTAAAAAATGAGCTGGCCGACACCATGCGCGATTTATTTTTTAAGCGCGCGCTGCAAGCCATTCCGCAATTTAATCGCATCGTCATCGAAACCACTGGCATGGCCGACCCTGGGCCGATTTTGGCTAATTTAATGAATGAACCTGTGATAGAAAGCGTGTTTAGATTAGATGCAGTTGTCGTCACGATTGACAGTGAGTACGGCTTACAGCAACTAGAAAGCCACGCAGAAGCGCGTAAACAGGCGGCGGTGGCGGATGTACTATTGCTAACCAAAACGGATTTGGCTACGCCAGAACAGTTATCAACGCTAAAAGAAAAGCTGATTACCATTAACGCAGGCGCAACGCAGCATAAAATTTTGCATGGCCAAATTGAGCCTGATTTTATTATCGACGTCGGCTTATTTGACCCCGCAGGCAAGCGCGCCGAGCCGCAACGCTGGCTAAGAATGCCAATTGGCGCGCCTGTGCAGCCAGCAACCATGCTAAAGAATCAGCATGACGAAATTGCCAGCTTCACCGTCACCCTGCCCAGCGCGCTTAATTGGCGCGATTTAAAACCAGTGATTTTAAAACTTTGCCAAACGCATGGCGAAGGTTTGCTGCGGCTAAAAGGTATTATCCACGCCGCTGATTTAGATGCGCCGATTGCGATTCATGCCGTGCATTTTACGCCCTACCCGCCTACCGAGCTAGATGGTTGGGTTGAAGATGCGCCGACAAATCGCATTGTGATGATTGGCAAAAGTTTAGATGAAGCAGCGATTAGAAAAATGTTAACTCAGGTTTAAAGCCAACTGTAGCACTAAATTTTATTGCTTAAATCTTACTGCTTAGTTTTGTAATTAGCACCAAAAAACTCTTGCATTAAAAAGTCCTCCAGCTCTGCGCTATCTTCTGCCCGCGCCGACTTAATAATGGTGCGGCCTAAACGCTGCGATTGCCAATCAAAATCGCCCTGATAATGTACGCGAATCAACGCAATCATGCGGCGAATCATCACCAAACGCACATCTTGGCCATTTTTAGCTTCTACTTCAAAAAATTCGCGATGGGCGTTGCTTACGCTGCTAGTCCACCCTAAAAATGAAAAGCGCGCGTTGTTATTGCTTAAATTGGTGATTTCAAAAATGCCATTAGTGCCATTATTAAAATTACTTTTAATGCGTGCATCACGTTTGGCTTCCTCGCTTGGGCCTTGTTCCGCAGCCGCTGCAACTGCATTTTGGTGCGCCGCATCCAATTCGCTTGATTCGCGTTTGGCACGCTGTTGCGCGATATAAGAAGCCATGTCTGTTGGCGCATCATTACTCGGCAGTGGCGCTGGTTTGGGCGTTGTTGGCACTTGCTGCAGGTTTGGCAGCGGTGTTGTCATTGCTTTTGGCACAGAGAAATCGCTGGCTTTGGGTTTACTGGGTTTGTTTGGTGGCTTTTG
>JANOWA010000273.1:0-1783 GCA_031417675.1 Methylotenera sp. | reverse complement strand
AAGCTTAGTAGATACTTTTGAGCCGCCAACAATGGCCACCATCGGGCGTTTTGGGTTAAGTAAGGCTTTGGTCAAGGCATCTAGCTCTTCGGATAGCAAAAGCCCTGCGCAAGCTACTGGCGCAAATTTGGCGATGCCGTGCGTACTAGCCTCAGCGCGGTGTGCCGTGCCGAATGCATCCATCACAAATACATCACACAGTGCGGCATATTTTTTGGCTAGCTCATCATCATTTTTCTTTTCGCCAACATTAAAGCGGCAATTTTCTAGCAACACCATTTCGCCGTTAGCAATTGTTAAGCTGCCTGCGGGTGATTCATCGCTTAGCCAGTTTTTTACCAGGCGAATTTTTTTACCTAGCTTAAGCGAAATCACATCCGCCACTGGTTGCAGCGAATTTTCCTCACTATAAACGCCTTCTTCCGGGCGGCCAAGGTGTGAAGTCACCATCACTTTTGCGCCTTTCGACAGCGCATATTCAATCGTCGCCATGCTGGCGGCAATACGCGCATCGGACGTTACTTTGCCATTTGCGACTGGCACGTTAAGATCTGCGCGAATAAATACGCGCTTACCCGTTAAATCTAAATCAGTAATTTTAATAAATTTCATACTATTTAGCCACGTGCTGAACTAGGCGAAGTAAATTGCAGGTATAACCATATTCATTATCATACCAGCCGATTACTTTTACAAAAGTCGAATCGAGCATAATGCCAGCGCCTGCATCAAACACGCTGCCTGCTGAGTCACCACGAAAATCGGTTGAGACGACTTTTTCATCAGTGTAAGCCAGCACGCCTTTTAACGTGCCATTGGCGGCAGTTTTCATGGCAGCGCAGATCGCTTCATAAGTGGTTTCTTGGTTTAACTCAACGGTTAAATCCACCACAGAAACATCGGCACTTGGAACACGCAATGCCATACCAGTGATTTTTTTATTAAGGGCTGGAATCACCACACCTACCGCCTTGGCCGCGCCAGTGCTAGAGGGGATAATATTTTCAAACACACTACGGCCGCCACGCCAGTCTTTTTTACTGGTGCCATCTACCGTTAATTGGGAGGCGGTTGCAGCGTGCACAGTTGTCATAAGCCCTCGTTTAATGCCAAAATTGTCATGCAACACTTTGGCCAGCGGGGCTAATGCATTGGTGGTGCAAGAGGCGGCCGAAACGATCGCTTCACCTTTGTATTCTTGGTGATTAACGCCATACACAAACATTGGCGTGTCGTCTTTGCCAGGGGCAGATTGCACCACTTTTTTTGCGCCACCATTAATGTGTGGCTGGCAAGTATCAATCGTTAAAAACGCACCTGTCGATTCAATGACAATGGCTGTGTCGCTGGCTTTCCAATCAATATTAGCGGGGTCGCGCTCCGCAGTTAAGTGAATTTGCTTGCCATTAACTAGCATGTGGCCATTTTCCGCACGCACATCGCCATTAAAACGGCCATGTACAGAATCATATTTCAGCATATAAATCATGTAATCAATATCGTACGAGCTATTAATCGCTACCACTTCTACATTGCTAAATTCGGCTTCTTGCACCACCGCGCGCAACACCATGCGGCCAATACGGCCAAAACCATTAATGCCTATTTTGATTGCCATGCTTAATATCCCTGTCGATGATTACTTTTTTAATTATTCTATTTTACCAAATAAAAAGAGCCTCATGTAGAGGCTCTTTTTAACTGACACTAAATAGTGCTAACGAACGAATGCTAAATTACAGCACCGTTTTTGCAACGGCAACTACGTTCTCTACCGTAAAGC
>JANOWA010000272.1:0-2674 GCA_031417675.1 Methylotenera sp. | reverse complement strand
TCTACCATTAAAAAATAATCTTCCAGAAGTACTTGCAGCTGATGAGCATGTTGCAAGATTTATTTTTCATCCTCGAGAGATAACAGCCACATACAAGCCATTTATGCCAGAAAAGGGTACTGGTCTATACGAAACCTCTGTATGTCGGAAAACTAATGTATCTGAAGAACGGATATGGGAATTAGCGAAAACATTGCGTCTCCCGAAAGTCGCGATTGCGCGAGTAGATCTAGGTGTAGCTGTAATTCACGAATCCAATCTTAAAGCGAATGCTGCTCCAGTACCTGCAAAAAATTATCATGAGCATTCTGTGATTGTAGGTTGGCCGCTGGGGGATGAGGAAAAGGCGAAGCATAAAGAAATTGCAATAAATCTTGCCGCAGAGGCAAAAGTTATCAAAGTACCAAGTTAAATCATTCAAAAATCGACTAAAATAAGCACATGACTTTAGGCAATTTATTTATTATTACAGCGGCCAGTGGCGCGGGCAAAACCAGCTTGGTGAAGGAGTTGCTGGCTAACGATAACCAAGTGAAACTATCCATCTCGCACACTACACGTCTGCCACGGCGTGGTGAGCAAGATGGTGTGCATTACCATTTTGTATCTGAGGCGCAATTTTTAGAAATTTTAAATGCAGGTGGATTTTTAGAAAGTGCCGCTGTGCATGGTGCCAATTACGGCACTGCGCAAAGCGGCGTAGATGCTGCCTTGCAGGCTGGTTATGATGTGATTTTAGAAATCGATTGGCAAGGCGCGGTGCAAGTGCGTAAACTTTATCCGCAGGCCATTAGCATTTTTATTTTGCCGCCATCGGTGGAAACGCTTGCAGAGCGGCTTAATAACCGCGGTCAAGATAGTAGCGAGGTGATTGCTAAACGGGTTGCCGCTGCACGCGCCGAAATGCGCCACGTGGTGGAGTTCGACTATGTTACAATCAATGATAACTTCGAAGTGGCGTTACAAGATTTAATGGCAATTATTCGCGCAAGTCGGCTAAAAGCACAAACGCAATTGCAACGCTACGCTAACTTGATTCAACAATTAACATAAAGGCACACACCATGGCACGCATTACTGTAGATGATTGTTTAGAAAAAATCCCGAATCGCTTTCAATTAACCCTAGTAGCGGCTTACCGTGCGCGTCAGCTGGCCAATGGCTCGGACCCATTTGTGCATGGCGTTGGCCAAAAAGACAAGCCAACCGTGCTAGCTTTGCGCGAAATTGCGGCGGGTAAAGTGGGTATTGAGATTTTAAACCGTATTCATCCGTAAGGTTTTTTACGGTTATATAATATGTTATTGCAATGCCAAAAACGGCCTCAACATTAGGAGCTAATTTAAGAATTAGCCCACACACCATCGACACCTATCAATCTGCCGAACCGCCTTTATTGCCAGCAGATTCTGAAAACTCACAACTAACGCTACTACTTAAAGAATATTTTACCCAAGCCGACATCGAACAAGTGTGGGGCGCGTATCGCTATGCCGCGTTTGCGCACGAAGGCCAAATGCGTAAAACAGGCGAGCCTTATATCTCGCACCCCGTGGCGGTGGCTTGTATTTTAGCCAAGCTGCATTTAGATTTACCCACGCTGTTGGCCGCGCTGCTGCATGATGTGGTAGAAGATACTGGCGTTGCCATTAGTGAAATTAGTGACACCTTTGGCAAGCAAGTGGCTGATTTGGTTGAAGGTTTAACCAAGCTCGATAAAATTGAGTTTCAAAGCGCTACGCAAGCGCAAGCCGAAAATTTCCGTAAAATGTTGCTGGCGATGAGCCAAGATGTGCGGGTGATTTTGGTGAAACTGGCCGACCGTTTGCACAATATGCAAACCTTGGACGCGATGAGGCCAGAAAAACAAAAGCGCATCGCACAAGAAACGCTAGAAATTTACGCGCCAATTGCGAATAGGCTTGGCCTTAACTTGATTTATCAAGAGCTGGAAGATTTAAGCTTTAAATTTTTGCACCCCATGCGTTACCGCGTCATTGCCAAAGCCATTAAAGCGGGGCGCGGCAATCGCAAAGAGGTGATTAATAAAATTTTAGAGGCGATTCAGCAGCGTTTGGCCGATGCCCATATTGATGCAGACGTGCAAGGTCGCGAAAAACATTTATATTCCGTGTATCGCAAAATGTCGAATAAAGCGACAGCGCTAGAGCAAATTCACGATATTTACGGATTTCGTATTTTAGTAAAAGATACACCAACTTGTTACTTAGCGCTGGGTAGCTTGCATGCGCTTTACAAGCCGATTCCAGGCAAATTTAAAGATTTTATCGCCATCCCCAAAGCCAATGGTTATCAGTCGTTGCATACTACGTTGTTTGGGCCATTTGGCACGCCCATTGAGGTGCAAATTAGAAGCAACGAGATGCACAGCGTGGCCGATGCGGGCGTGGCGGCGCATTGGCTGTATAAAACCACCGATGCGCATTTAACTAAGCTGCAACAGCAGACGCACCAATGGTTGCAGCGATTGGTCGAGATTCAAACCGAATCTGAAGACAGTTACGAATTTTTAGAGAACTTTAAAGTCGATTTATTTCCAGATGAAGTGTATGTGTTTACGCCCAAAGGCAATATTTTGGCCTTGCCAAAAGGCTCTACCGCGGTTGATTTTGCTTACGCCGTACATACCGATGTGGGCAATAGCTGCGTCGCC
>JANOWA010000271.1:0-6279 GCA_031417675.1 Methylotenera sp. | reverse complement strand
TTTTGCACGTTCCGATAACCATTGCGATGGCCTATCGCTGTTATAAGCGGCACGTATCACCATTTTCGCGGGCTGCCGCTGCAATTGTGCCAACACCCCTGTAAGGTGCGTACTGCTTGGTTCTACGCCAGGTTTAGGCTCTAATGTCGCCACCTGCTTTAAGCCTAGCCAATCTTCTAAATAAGGAAAGCCCTTGTGCTGCACTACGATAGATACGCCTTTTAGCGGCGCTGCTTGTGCTTGCCAGCGCTTAATCGCTTCTTGCCAACGCTGTGCAAAATCTTGATAACGTGCTTGGTAAAAAGTGGCGTTTGCAGCATCTACTTCTGCCAAGCGCAGTGCCAAGGCCTCAGCCACTTTTGCAATATTACGCGGATCAGTTTGAATATGCGGGTTGCCACCTGGATGTACATCGCCATCAGCACGGTCGAGGCGGGTCGGGATTTCTAACATACGCACAAAACGCGTCGCTTCAAAATTAGCTGGCTTACCAGCTTGTAACTTGTCATTGGCCGATTGGCGCAATAATATAGGCAACCAACCAATTTCAAGCTCTGAACCCGTACAAACCAGTAAATCTGCCTTACGTAACTGCGCGACTAAGCTCGGTTTTGCTTCAATATGGTGAACATCTTGCAGGGCATTGGTGGCGTTAAACACGTTTACTTTATCGCCCCCTAATTCGAGTGCCAATGCGCCCCATTCTGGCTCACAGGCAAAAATATTGAGTGCTGCGTTGGCGGTTTGGGATGCCATAAAAAAAATGCTTAATGCAATGACTTGAATAAATCGTTTCATAAAAATCTCCTTAATATTTGGTGCGCACCGTGCGCAGCTTGCTAATACTTATGTGCGCCGTGGGCGACTTGTTAGTATTTGTGGGCACCGTGGGCACCTAGGCTCATTTGATATTGAATAAACACTTGATTATCCGTGGCGTCTACGCGTGATTTGTCTTGAGATAGCTGCAA
The DNA here is from genome assembly GCA_031417675.1 of Methylotenera sp. GTDB lineage: Bacteria > Pseudomonadota > Gammaproteobacteria > Burkholderiales > Methylophilaceae > Methylotenera_A. Next base: position 5,308 of record JANOWA010000271.1, on the reverse strand, counting down.
ACGAACGCGCGAGAATTCGCTAGGGTTGTAATCAAGCATCCAGCTAATGCGGCTTGGGTCGTAGTCGGTATTCACCAAGTTAGCCGTGTTAGTGCCATAGTTTGCGCTGCCACTGTTAAGCTGATCGTAGCGTAAGCCCGTGCGCCAGTAGGGCAAAAACTTATACACACCTTGCACATACCAACCATCTTGCGAGGCCGAATAACTATCGGTATTTAAGCTGCCATCTTCGTTTCTATGTAAGTATTCACCTTGTAATTTAACGCTGGTGTTGCTGGCATTGCCATTGGGTGCCCATTTCCACACCGCATCGGCAATCCATACTTTGCTATTACCAGTAAAGCTATTAACGACGTTAGCATCAGTCGCATCTAGGTCGTTCGATTGCCTATTTTCAGTTGAGGCCGTTAAATAAGATAAACCTGCGCGCCAGCTGCTACTTGCGCCTACATCACCACCCACATGCGCAAAAACTGAGCCTGCGCTACCACCGTTTTTATCGCGACCTGCAGTATCGGCAATGCGACCACGTCCCAGCTCTGCGCCCAGTTCAACAAATAAATCAGTTGGTGCAAGCCACTTTAACTGCACACCATCGTCACCAAACTGGTTGCCCAAAAACGCTTGATAGGCGAGCGGGTTATCGACGAAATCCCAAGTGTGGGCGTGCTGTTCATTGAGATAACCAATGCTAGAAAAAAATCGACCAGCTTTTACCGTAAGTGCACCAGGTAGTGATGTCGTCTGGATAAATGCTTCTTCAACGCCTATGGTGTTATCAGGCGCCAGTGCCAAATTAAGCCCACCATAAAATTGTTCATCTACGTTGGCATACACGCCCAGTTCTGATTCGCCCAAACTAAAGCCGCGCGAGCCTGGCCCAATGCCGCCACCAGCTTGAAAGCCGGTAATATGATAGTTAGAGTCTTGTGAACGATTCGCCAGTGTACCAGTAAGAATTAGCGAAATATCAGGATTAAACGCGTTGCTAGATGTGGGTTTTGCACTAGCTTGTACGGCTGCATCGTCCGCTTTTTTGTCGGCGCCATTGGCAATCGTTTCAGTTTGGTTTAGCCGCGATTCTAAGGATTGAATGCGCGATTCGTACGTTTTTTTCATCTCTTGAAGTTCGCCGCGCAGCTTTTCCATCTCATCGCTGTCGTTAGCTTGCGCTGCAGCTGGCAGCAAAAAGGCAAGCGCAATAGCGCGCGCCATTAGTTTGTTAGTCATCATTAACCTCGTCTTTGCAAAAATAAATAAACCACTCCCAGTTAGGAATGGAATAAACAACTAGTTGCTAGGCGAGGTAAGGTGGGGCGCGGGATTGATACGGCTGAAAGTGTGCCGAAATAATCGGCTGTGCGGTAACAGAAGTAAGCTCAAACTGAGCAGTTAGAGTATCAACTGTTGGTGATGTTGAGCCAAGCGCACTGCCAACGCCAGCTAGCGCAATACATTTTGCGCAATTGTCAGCATGTGGAAGTGTATTTTTTTGACTAGAAGACTTTTGTTGCCAATCGGCTGTGTGTTCATACGGGTGCGTCAAGGCCAACTGCTGCGCAAACGTCAGCAGAAAAGCAAATAACAGCGATAAGAATGAACGATTAATCACTAAGTTAATTATTAATTGGTTTAATCATAAAGGGCCAATTAGAAAACTCTAAAATTAATATAAGCTAAATTATCAGAATGGGCAAGCATTCAATGGTTCAAATGAAATGACTAATCTTAATTTTTTACCTTAATAAGCTTCTTTTTTTGCATCATTTTTTGTCATGTGGGTAACGTTTAGCCAATAATCTCCACGCCATGGTTTTTATAAAACTGATTAAATTAGGGCTAAAGTCAAAACACAAGCAATCTGCCTTATGCCTACGATGCCGCTAGCCGCCTCAGCAAAACCATCATCAACGGCGTAGAAACGCAACTACTGTACGATGGTACTAATTTAGTCGCCGAATACAACAGCACTGGCACACTACTCAAACGCTATGTACATAGCAACGGTATCGATGAACCCATCGTTGTTTACAGCGACGCCACCACCACTAACAAAAACTGGCTTTACGCTGACCACCTAGGCAGCACTATCGCCCTTGCCAACACCGCAGGTGCCACCACCGCTAACTACACCTACAGTGCAGAAGGCAAACAAGGCGGCAGCGCAAGTGTACGATTAGGTTACACCGGCCAACAAAACTTAAGCGGTTTAGGCGTACAATACTACAAAGCCAGAATGTATTCAGCCGACTTAGGCCGCTTTATACAGACCGACCCCATTGGCATGGCAGATGATATGAATCTGTATGCTTATGTGGGGAATAATCCTGTTAATGGGACGGATCCGAGTGGTAAAGCAGCATTTTTCTGGCATTTTGGGATTACTTATTGGGCTGCAAGAGATAGTGGTATGGGAGTATTTGATAGTTTGGATCTTGGCTGGGATGCGATGGCTTATGACTTCCAGGAGGGCTCACAAGCTACATCTAATTCCAATGCGCACTACATGTTAGTGCCAAGACAGTCTGTTGCAGCAGGGCAGCTAGGGATTCAGAACTTTATTGATGACCAGATGTTTTTAGGTAATACTGGCGTGGCTTCGCATACAACTGTTGATGGACCATTTCACGCGCCTAATGGTGTTCTTGAAGTTTGGAACGGAACAGAAAACACGTCTTGGTTGGATCTTGGGATACATATGATTCATGACACATTCCCTAGTTTTAGTACAATTGCAGCAGCTTACAATGCTAACGTCAATTTACTTAGCAACACCACTAGTCAGTCGAATATGCTTGGGCAGGTCAATACGTTCGGCCAAGGTTATTCATCATATAAGTAAATTTTACTGAAGTTGATAAAATGTATAAATTCAGACAGTTATTACTTAGGAATGGGCTTGTTTTAATGTTGGTGTTTGCATCAATTCCGAATGCCATATCAGAAACAGATCTCGAGCTCCTTAAAAGAGTCAGTGAAAATAGAGAAATCCTGAAGTCTGATGATGCTATTGTTTATTGGGGCGGAGTTGCAGCACCAATAGGGCGATTTATATTAATACGAAAAGATACTGAAATGTGCGTAGTTTTATTCAAAAACTTTCGTAGAGGCGGGGATGCACGTCCGCCGACTTGGTTTAATACAGGGGAAGAACGCTTATATGCAGATTATGATTGGTATTTACAAAATGATGGTAGCGGCGAATTTACTAAACAAAATGTTAAGCAGGGGCAAGGTAAGGTTGCTTATGGGCCGCTTGTTGGATTTGGCCACTGGGCTAAGCAAACAACCAATCAAAGAATAAGTTGCGGGACAATTAAGCTGTATTGGACCTACCCTGACACAGTACAATTTTTAAGTGGTAGTAAGGTGATAAATACTGGTATAGAACTGGCGCCCACTCCTTGGTCAAATATCTCGGAAGTCAGCGGTAATGACCCTGATATAAAGTGGTTTCAAATGGATCATAACAGGGTGACAACAATTATTCCTGTTGGTGACTTGAAAAAATAATAGTTCGCTTAGGGCACAATAACTTGCGTATTGCGCCGAAAGGATTCGAGAGCAGCAAGAGTAGGGTGTGCAAAATGAATTTATTTGCACACCAAACAATTACCAAAACGGTGGGCAAACTATGTTTGCACCACACTACTAAACCGCCAAGATTACCTACTATTGACCATGCTCAACCATTATTTCGCCGCTGTATTCGCCATAAACCAACAATCTTGATAGGTGTTGATGGTGTTATTCGCACAAAACCTCGCCAACTTAAGCGCATAAATCGGCGGCTTTAACGATGTGCTTTTTACGCGGTGGCGTGTAGCTTAACGCCCAAGGCTTGCATGACCTTATTCACCGTATCAAAACGCGGTTGTGCATTGGGGCGTAATGCTTTGTAAAGAGCCTCACGTGTAATGCCACTTTTTTGTGCAATATCGGCCATACCCTTGGCGCGGGCTATTACACCAAGCGCATGGGCAAGCTCTGCCGCATCACCTTCTTCAAGCACAATGTTTAAATACGCGGCAATATCTGCCTCGGTTTTGATGTGTTCTGCCATATCAAATTCTGGCAAAGTGTTAATATCAATTTTTTGGGTCATGGTTTAAGCTCCAATGGTTTGCTTTCAAGTTGTTGCGCTAATTTAATGGCATTTGCAATATCGTCACTTTGGCTAGATTTACTACCACCGCCTAGCATCACAATCAACACATCGCCATGCTGAATAAAATACATGCGCCAGCCCGCACTAAAATGTTCACGCATCTCAATCACGCCATTGCCTACAGGCTTAATATCACCAAGGTTGCCACGTTGCGCTTTATCTAACATGCGTGCAAGCCGAATACGGGTGATGTTATCTTTTAGACCGTTAAGCCAAGTATCAAATTGTGCGGTACGTTTAATTATATACATCACTCAATTGTAATTGAACGATTACAAAAAAGCAATAATTTTAACGAAGACAACCGCATGACCACGCAATCACTGGGTGCAGCCACGCTCAGCTACGACGCTGCTAGCCGCCTCAGCCCGCGTAGGGCGCAATAGCTTGCGTATTGCGCCGTATGAATTATCTTTCTTTCGGCGTATTACGTTTCACTAATACGCCCTACAAAAATATACACCCTGCGGCCTAATATCCATGCGGATTTTAATGCAAGCATAGGGGTTGCAAAATGAATTTATTTGCACACCAAACAATCACCAAAACGGTGGGCAAACTGCGTTCGCCACCCTACAAAGCTCCTCAATATCTCTTACTTTTCTGTACGCCTAGCTTTTATTTCGCCCCTGCATTCGCCATAAACCAGCAATCAACATAACTGTTGCTGATGTTATCGATTGGCTCTTGCAATATACATATATTGTATGTATTATGAATGCATGCATGCACTTTCAATTTGACCCTAAAAAAGCCATTGCTAATTTACAAAAGCATGGCGTGGCTTTTGCAGAGGTTGAACCTGTGTTTTATGACGATTTTGCGCTAAGCCGTGAAGATGGTGATGCTGTTGGTGAAGCGCGTTTTATCACAGTCGGTGCAGATACGCTGGGACGCATTGTTGCTGTGTGCTGGACGCAACGCGGTGACAATATTCGTTTAATTTCGGCAAGGCTTGCCTCGCCAACGGAGAAAAAATCTTATGAAAACTAACTATGATATGAGCAATGCCAAGCGTGGTGCGGTGATTGCACCACAAGGCAAAACCCGCATTACTATTTATTTAGATGATAAGGTAGTGGCTGGTTTTAAACAACGTGGCGAGGCCGCTGGTAAGGGTTACCAAACCTTGATTAATGA
>JANOWA010000270.1:0-2113 GCA_031417675.1 Methylotenera sp. | reverse complement strand
GCAAACCTTTATGAAAACGCTTGACCAAGCCGAGCCCGTGCAATTTATTGGCCTTGGCAGCAATTTGCTGGTGCGCGATGGCGGCGTGCGCGGCACGGTGATTGTCATGCATCAAGCCTTAAGTGACTTAAGAATAGATGGCCAATATATATACGCTGAAGCAGGCGTGACATGCGGCAAAGTGGCGCGCTTTAGCGCGACAGAATCGAAGCAAGGCGCAGAGTTTTTAGCAGGCATTCCAGGCACGGTAGGTGGCGCGTTAGCAATGAACGCGGGCTGCTACGGCAGCGAAACGTGGAATATTGTGCATCAAGTATTAACGATTAATCGGCACGGTGAAACGCATGTGCGCAACGAATCTGAGTTTATTCCCAGCTATCGTCATGTGGAGATGCCGATGCCAGACGAGTGGTTTTTGGGCGCTTGGTTTAAGCTAGATGAAGGCAACGCCGAAATTGGGCAACAAAAAATTAAACAGCTATTGGCAACGCGCTTGGCCAGCCAGCCGCTTAATTTGCCTAGCGCAGGCTCTACTTTTAGAAACCCGCATGGCGATTTTGCGGCACGTTTAATTGAAGCTAGTGGGCTAAAAGGCTACCAAATAGGCGGTGCGCAAGTGTCGCCCAAGCACGCCAATTTTATTGTGAATGTGGGCAATTGCACGGCGCTAGATATTGAGTTGCTGATAAGACACATGAAAGACGTGGTGCTCGACAAACAAGGCGTGGTGCTGCAACAAGAGGTGAGAGTGATAGGAGAGTACAGCTGATAGTGGGTAGTCGTTAGTTGGTAGTTGATATTCAACCACCAATAACTAACGACTAGTAACTAACGACTAAAAACTATGAAAAATTTTGGCAAAGTAGCAGTGCTATTGGGCGGCACATCAGGCGAGCGTGAAGTGTCGCTAAAAAGCGGCAATGCAGTGCTGGCGGCCTTGCTACGTCAAGGCGTGGATGCGCGCGCGTTTGATCCTGCCAGCCAAGAATTAAGCGCGCTAGAGGGTTTCGACCACGTGATGATTAATTTGCATGGGCGCGGTGGGGAAGATGGCACCATACAAGGCGCGCTAGAGTTGATGGGCATTCCCTACACGGGCAGCGGCGTGATGGCGTCAAGCCTAGGAATGGATAAATGGCGTAGCAAATTATTGTGGAAAGCGTTAAATATTGAGACGCCAGACTTTGAAATGGTCAACGCGCAAAGTGACTTTGCAGCGATTGAGCAAAAATTGGGTTTGCCTTTATTTGTAAAACCCGCCAATGAAGGCTCCAGCATTGGTATTACTAAAGTGAAAAATAGAGGTGAGCTGCAAGCCGCGTATTTATTGGCTGCCAAGGCAGACCCGCTAGTGATTGCGGAGAAATTTGTGGGCGGTGGTGAATATACAGTAGGGATTATTTCAGACGCAAAAGGCGACTTTACCGCACTGCCCATTGTACGCATTGTGCCAAAAAACGAGTTTTATGATTACGAAGCCAAATATCTGCGTGACGACACCGAATACCTGTGTCCATGCGGCTTAGGCGCCGAAGTCGAGGCGCAAATTAAAGCCGAAGCCTTGCAAGCGTTTCGCGCAATTGGTTGTACAGGGTGGGGTCGCGTGGATTTTTTAATGGATGAGCCAGAAAAAAACAAAGCGCAAAAGCATTACTTTTTAGAAGTGAATACCAGCCCAGGCATGACCGACCATAGCCTAGTGCCAATGGCGGCTAAGGCGGCAGGGATTAGTTTTGATGCGTTAGTGATCAAAATATTGGAGTCGGCAAATGTGGGATAAGCCGCGCCTTTTAAACTGGGTTGCGAATTTGCTCTACGCGTTATGCGTGGTGCTGATGCTATATGCGCTGCTGTTTGTGGTGGTGCATTTACCGATATTTCCCATTCGCGAAGTAAAGGTTGACGGGCAATTAGCGCACGTCAATCGTGAGCAGATTAAATTGATTGTGGCCAAACATTTGAAAGGCAATTTTTTCACCTTGAATTTAGAAAAAACCCGCGATGCGTTCGAAAAACTGCCGTGGGCGCGCAATGTGAGCGTGCGCCGCCGCTGGCCAGATAAGCTGGATGTGGTGATTGAAGAACATCAAGCACTGGCGCGTTGGGGCAATAT
>JANOWA010000269.1:0-5687 GCA_031417675.1 Methylotenera sp. | reverse complement strand
GTATTGTCGTAGCCGATGCGTTTAATCGCTTCGCGTGCGACTTTAATATAATCGACATTGGCAGTTGTAGTAATTTCGCCAGCTAACACCACCAAGCCAGTATTGGCAAGGGTTTCAGCGGCTACGCGCGCGGTTGGATCTTGCGCTAAAATAGCGTCTAAAATGCTGTCTGATACTTGGTCTGCGAGTTTGTCTGGATGACCTTCAGAAACGGATTCTGAAGTAAAAAGATAGTTATTCATTAAGTGCGCCTTGGAAATAATAATTTAAAAAATTGAAATGACACGCGTACTAAAGGCTGAAGCAAACGTGTTAACTCAAATGTAAAACAAGCGGTATTGTAAACAATATGCGTTGCTTGGTGTGAATTAACGCATGACTTTATATTAAGTTTCAAATAAGGTGTGTGCGTCTTATAATACTGAAATGAAATTAACCTTCACCAAAATGCAGGGCGCGGGCAACGATTTTGTCGTTGTTGATGGTTTCTCTGCGCCTATTTGCTTAAACGCTAGCCAAATCAAAAAAATTGCCAACCGCAACTTTGGCGTGGGTTGCGACCAATTTTTATTGGTAGAAAAAACTACGCTGCCTAATGTTGATTTTAAATATCGTATATTCAATGCCGATGGCGGCGAGGTAGAGCAATGCGGCAATGGCGCACGTTGTTTTGTGCGTTTTGTGGTGAATAAAGCATTAACCCACAAAAAAGAAATCATTTTAGAAACCGCCAGTGGCTTGATTACGCTGACCTTGCAACACGATGGTCAAGTAACGGTCAATATGGGCGCACCAAATTTTGAGCCTGCAAAAATTCCCTTTATCGCAGATGCGCGCCAAAGCCAATATCTGCTTGAACTGCGTCAGGAGCAACTGAGCATTTGCACGGTCTCCATGGGCAATCCACATGCAGTGACTTTAGTGGATGACGTGGATACGGCCGACGTGGCCACGCTTGGGCCACAAATTGAATCGCATGCGAGTTTTCCGCAACGTGTAAATGCGGGTTTTATGCAAATAATCAATCAACACGAAATTAAACTGCGCGTATATGAGCGTGGCAGCGGCGAAACGCTGGCTTGCGGCACGGGCGCCTGTGCGGCGGCGGTTTCTGGTATTCAGTTAGGCTTGCTAAAATCGCCAGTATTAGTGCATGCACGCGGTGGCGATTTGCGCATAGAATGGGCAGGAGAGAATATGCCTGTGATGATGACTGGCGCGGCAGAAATTGTGTTTGAAGGCAGTATTGATGTTTAAAAAACTAAAAAAATACGCAGTAAATAACTCAGGGGTAAAAATTAATGCAACAAGATGATGTAAGCGCCTATTTAAAAGCCAACCCAGATTTTTTTGAGAAAAATGCCAGCTTATTAGCCGATATACAGCTACCTAGCCCACATGGCAGCGGCACCATCTCGCTGGCCGAGCGGCAACAGTTAGCGCAACGTGACAAGATTAATGCGATTAAAGAGCAACTTGCCGAGCTAGTGCTAAACGCGCAAGAAAACGAAGCAACATCAAACAAAATCTATGCGTTTAATGTGGAGCTACACAAGGGCAAAAATTTTGATGAAATAGAGCAGCTCATTAGCGCGCTGCTGCCCGAGCATTTTAATTTAACCGACACTTGCCTGCGCCTATGGGCAACGCCGCTTGATGCGGCAACTAGCGCAAACTTGGTGTTTAGTGTGGTTTCAGACGAAGGGAAAACTTGGGTTGAGCAGCTGAAACAGCCGTATTGCGGCAAACCGCCAGCTATTGTAAACGAGGATTGGTTTATTGATCCCGCCGCTTCGGTTGCGATTATTCCATTGCAAATTGAGCAAAAAATCGGCTTTTTAGCGCTAGCCAGCGATGATGAAAACCGTTTTTTTGGTGAAATGGGTACTGATTTTTTAAGCAAAATTGGTGAAATTTTAAGCGCGGCGCTGTCGCGTTATCTTGCTTAGCGTATTGTTTTAATTAAATTTTTAATAATGTGGACTTATTAACTGAGTATCTAGAATTTTTAAATTTTGAGCGCGGCTTAAGCCCGCTCACGCGTGAAAGTTACGCTCGCGATATTGCGCAACTCATCAAACTGGCCGACTCTACTGCACTAAATTCTTTACAAAATATTCATATTCGCCGTTTTATCGCGTCACTTCACTCTAAAGGCTTAGGCGGCAAAAGCATCGCACGCATGCTCTCTAGCTGGCGAGGTTTTTTTGAATTTTTGGTGAATCGCAAAGGCTTTACCGCAAACCCTGTTATTGGTCTGCGCGCGCCAAAATCACCCAAAACTTTGCCGCAAGCGCTTTCTATCGAGCAAGCGGTAAAGCTAGTGGATATTAGTGATGATGCCGTTTTAAGCGTTCGCGACCATGCGATTTTGGAGCTGTTTTATTCTTCAGGTTTACGGCTTAGCGAGGTGGTAAATTTGAATATTGACGCGCTGGATTTTACCCAAGGCACGGTCATTGTGACGGGCAAAGGCAACAAAACGCGCATTGTGCCGATGGGCGCGCACGCGATGGAAGCGATTCAAAAATGGTTACAAATTCGCGTAAATTACGCTACAAATGATGCTACGAGTAATAACTCTGGCAAGGCCGTCTTTGTTGGCTTGCAGGGCAGGCGCGTTGGTGCGCGTAATTTGCAACTTCGCTTAAAAGAATGGTCGATTAAACAAGGCATTAACTCAAGCGTGCACCCCCATATGCTACGCCACAGTTTTGCCAGTCACGTGTTACAAAGTAGCGGCGATTTACGCGCCGTGCAAGAGATGCTAGGTCACGCCAACATCAGCACCACGCAGGTTTATACGCATTTGGATTTTCAGCACCTAAGCAAAACTTATGATGCCGCGCATCCTAGAGCTAAAAAAAAGTAGGCGCAAAAATAGACTTTAAAAAAAGAAATTAAAAATGAGTCTTTTAAACTATTTATATGCCTCCATATCAAATTAATCATCTTCACTATTCATCAATTTTGTTAACATCAACCTTAAAGGAACAAAAATGGAACATACCTTACCCGCCCTGCCATATGCTAAAACCGCGCTAGCACCACATATTTCAGCGGAAACGTTCGACTTTCATTACAGCAAACATCACCAAACGTATGTGACTAATTTAAACAATTTAATTAAAGGTACCGAGTTTGAACATGCCGATTTAGAAAGCATTATTAAAAAATCATCGGCTGGCATTTATAATAACTCTGCCCAAGTGTGGAATCACACTTTTTTTTGGCACAGCATGAAACCTAACGGCGGCGGCGCACCAACTGGCAAATTGGCCGATGCGATTAACGCAAAATGGGGTAGCTTTGATGCGTTTAAAGCCGCTTTTCAAGCATCAGCAGTGGGCAATTTTGGGTCTGGCTGGACATGGCTAGTGAAAAAAGCCGATGGCAGTGTGGATATTGTCAACATGGGTGCGGCTGGGACACCATTAACCACGGGCGATAAAGCCTTGCTGACGATTGATGTGTGGGAACACGCGTATTACATTGATTACCGCAACGTGCGCGCAAAATATGTAGAAACATTTTTAGCCAATTTAGCCAACTGGGATTTTGCAGCGGCTAACTTTGCTTAAGCTTTTGGAATATTAAGCATTTGAAAAAGGTCGCAAAAAAATTCATTTGCGGCCTTTTTTATGGATGATTGTGTTTGGATGAGAGTGCTATGTACCACGCCCATATTTACTTTACTTTAGATGAAATGAAGCTTGCAGAACAAGTGCGCGAAAACATCATAAAAGCATTGCCGCAACTTAACTACGCGGGCCAGCTAATTCCCATCCCCATTGGCCCACACCCTAAGCCTATGTTCGAGATTCATATCCCTGCATCCAGCATCAACTATGCAATGGCCAGCATTGATGCGGTGCGACAAGGGCTTTCTGTGCTCATTCATCCTGTGCAGCACGATGAAATGGCTGCGCATACAAGCGACTCGCGGTGGTTGGGCGAAAAATTACCGCTTAATTTAGATATTTTGAAGCAGTTAATTGGCAAATAAATAATCAGCAAACCAACGCTACATAAACAGCACTAAACCCCAAACTAAAAAGAAATTACCCAGCGCCAAAAATACCGCAGCGCTGCCAATATCTTTAGCACGCTTGGCCAGCGGGTGGCGCTCGATAGAGGTGTGATCGACCGACGCTTCTATCGATGAATTCAGCAACTCGACGATCATTACCAATACGATGGCAGCCACCAGCACCACTTTTTCTACATTGGTTTTACCTAAATAAAGCCCTAGCGGAATCAACACACAAGCTAAAAACACCTCTTGCCGAAACGCATCCTCATGCTGAAACGCCGCTTTAAAACCCTCTGCTGAATAGCCAAACGCGTTAATCAAACGGCGCAACCCCGTTTTACCTTTAAATGGGCTTTCCATACTTAACCTTTACAATTTTTAGTCGCGCCAATTTTAACATGCTGTATCATAACGTTTTACTTTAATAACACTATAAATTCATAGCGTTGCGATGAAGTGCAAGGCGGACGGAACGCAAAAACCGGAATGTACACGTTAGTACATGAGGATTTTGAGTACCGCCCAACGTAGCAATTCGCGCAAGGAATGAATTTATCTAGGAGCAACATGGCACGCACTGTAAATTGTATTAAACTGGGCAAAGAACTAGACGGCATGGACTTCCCCCCCTACCCTGGCGAACTTGGCAAACGCATTTATATGAATGTGAGCAAAGAGGCATGGGCGGCATGGCTAAAACAACAAACCATGCTAGTGAACGAAAACCGCTTAAGCTTGGCCGACCCCGCCGCCCGTAAATATTTGAGCGAACAAACCGAGAAATACTTTTTTGGTGATGGCGCAGATACTGCCAGTGGGTATGTGCCGCCAAAAGATTAAAAATATATGATTTTTGACTGGGGGTTTATTAAGAATTTATTTTATATACTTGCGCCAATAGGCACAATATTTGCTGTTTACAATAAAATTGTTGAGAGCAAGTTTAATAGAGACCTCGAAAAAATAATTTATATTAAATCTCTTGTAAATGAACAGGCACTTGTCAATCTTGAATACGAAGTTTATCAAGTCAGACAAGTTCCTAGACAGCAATTTAGCCCATTTGACAAAATTTCCCACGAAGTTAAAACTAATCAAGAAACTGTGAGATTTTCAGGGCCATTAGCTAAGTATTTAAAAATTGAGTTAGACAACTTAATCGGAGCTTATCTTGGCCTACGTGAATACATACAAGTTGATGAATGGCTACCAAATGAACATAAATATGAAGATGGTACTAAGTTTGAGTCATGGGACTTTAATAAAAATGCAACTGCTTTTAGTGAAGATGATGTTTATCCAAAACATTATGGAAAGCATCTTGATGACGCAGCTGAACAAGCTGCTAAAATGAAAAAAGCTTTTAATAGATTTCAGATGGTCTCCGAACTGCATTTGTTTGAAGCGCCTTTTGCTAGCTACTTACTCAAAAAAAGATTTAAAGAATTTAACCTTCAAAATAATTGAAAGAACTTGTAGGGCGGATTAGTTTACGTAACCCGCCGCATGAAAATCTTTCATTCGGCGCAATACGCTTCGCTGTTGACGCCCTACAGAATCAAAAACAATGCCTCTTGAAGCCGCATGGATATTGGCTTGCAGGGGCGTTGTTTTACGCTTAAAAGGTCTTATTTCTTATACGTTTTTACGCCAT
>JANOWA010000268.1:0-2523 GCA_031417675.1 Methylotenera sp. | reverse complement strand
CAGCCGCTGCAACTGCATTTTGGTGCGCCGCATCCAATTCGCTTGCGTCACGTTTTGCCCGCTGTTGCGCAATATACTCAGCCATATCTTTTGGCGAGTCATCACTCAGCCGTGGCGCTGGTTTGGGTGTGACTGGCACTTGCTGCGGGCTTGGCTGCGGCGTTGTCATCGTTTTTGGCACAGAGAAATCGTTGGCTTTTGGTTTGCTGGGTTTGTTTGCTGGCTGTTGCGCGATGACTTTTTTATTCGGTTCAGTTTTTTGAGGCGCTGGCTTCACTTCTGGCTGAACTGGTACAGGCTCAAGCACTGGCGCAGTCTTTTTAGGGGCAAGACTCACTTCTATTGTTGTACTTTTTGGTGCAGTTTTAATGTTTATTTTTGGAAAAACCAACCATAAAACCAGCACATGCAAGACAATAGAAATCAATAAAGCAAGCAGCGTGTTACGACTCATATGAAGACGAATCGACCTGTCGCCGCGTGGTTTCGCTAAAAAAACGTCAGCGGGGTGGTGATTGAATAAAGGTTGAATGGCCATTACGTATTAAATTGGGCGTTTGCCTAGTGTTGTATATGTTCAGTTTACTAGCAATTAAATCGTAACAAACGGCGTTATGGACAGCTTATATGAAAAACTGAGCTGAATGGATGTTTTATAGCGACTAGCTTACCTTAGTTTTTGCAACGCAAATTTTTCAAAATCTTCCACAGAAAGTGGTTTACTTAAAAAGTAACCTTGTGCGACCTCACAACCGCGTTCTTTTAAAAACGCCAGCTGCGTTTCGTCCTCAATGCCTTCTGCGCAAACAGTTTTGCGTAATTGATGCGCCAAATCGATAATCACCGATACGATTTCATAGTTTTCTGACGACTTGCCAATTTCGGCGACAAATATGCGATCTATTTTTAACACGTCGAATGGTAATTTAACCAAATAACCAAGGTTAGAATAGCCTGTGCCAAAATCGTCAATCGCAATAAGCACGCCTTGTTTGCGCAAATGCTGCAACGAGGCAGTAACTTGATTGCCAATATCTAACAATAAACTTTCGGTAATTTCTAATTCTATCGACGTTGGCTGCACGCCAGTTTCGGCCAAAAGCGCCAAAAAGTCATCGACAAAATTTTCACGTTTAAACTCTTTGCTAGAGATATTTAGCGCGATTCTATTTGGCGCAATGCCAGCATCTTGCCATAGTCGAAATTGTTTACAAGCCACTTTTCTGACGTAATGCCCTAGCTGCCCAATCAGCTCAGATTCTTCGGCTATGGCAATAAATTCCATAGGCGGAATTACCCCTTTTATTGGATGCCGCCATCTGACCAAGGCTTCGACGCCGACTATTTTATCGCTGAACAAATCGATTTGCGGCTGATACTGCAAAAAAAGCTCGTCTTTAATTAACGCTTGTCGTAAATCGCGCTCTAAAGCCAAACGATTAATGGCAAGCGAGTTCATTTGCGCCTCATGAAACATAAACTGGCTGTAGCCTTTGGCTTTAACACGCGTCATCGCCGTATCTGCATGTTGGATTAACGCATCAACCACTAGGCCATCTTCAGGAAAAACGCTAATGCCAATACTGGCATTTAAATAATAGGCATCTTCGTCATACTTAAACGGTTGCGATAAAAATTCAATCAGCTTTTGCGCCACTTTACTCACGCCAGATGCGCCGCTGGCATCAGGCAATATCACAATAAATTCATCATCACCAAAACGCGATACTAAATCAGCCTCTCTTAGATGCGTGCGAATGCGTTGCCCCACTTGTTTTAACACCGCATCACCACCCACATAGCCAGCTACGTCGTTCACTTTTTTAAAGCCATCGAGGCTAATATACATCACTGCCACTTGCAGCTGATAGCGGTGTGCGCGTGAAATCTCCGAAGCCAAGCGCTCTCGGCACGCGCGGCGATTGGGCAACATAGTCACAGCATCAAAATTTTCTTGATAATAAAGACTTTTTGCGCGCACTACTAAGGTGAGCGCCACGCCTAATCGATCGGCAAAATAACGCGCAATACGACGTATTTCTTCCGTAATTGGCACGTCGATGTTAAAACTAATAGTCAACACTGCCGATAATTCAGCATCACGATACACAGGCAACATGAGCAAACGCTCTGCCTTCAAGGCGTATAGTGGTGCGAGAGACGGGTAAGTATCGGATGTTTCTAACAAAATGCCATTCGGATCTGCGCTTAGCATTTTTCTGACTTGTCGATCTAACAATTGCGCAAACTGATGCCGCTTGCCGTCCAGTGTAAGCACTTGCATTGCAGTCTCATCCGTAGGGTCTTTATCAAGCTGAGACACGCTAACCAGACTACATGGCACAAACGTGGGCAGATGCGAAAACAACAATTCAATCACATGCTCAAAATTGGCATTCGATAAGATAGCGCAATCAATCTGATCCATTGCGGCCAGCATGTTTGAATAAATAGCGTTATCGCTGAGTTTTTCCATGCCTTTAACTTCCATACCCGCTAATTGATTAACTGGCTCATAAATTG
>JANOWA010000267.1:0-5430 GCA_031417675.1 Methylotenera sp. | reverse complement strand
AACTCAGGATTAGTTTCTGGCGATTCGCGCGAAGCCAAATAATCGGGCAGCGGGTCTAAGGACTGCCCAGGTTGAAAGCCATCGTACATTTGGCGGAATGGCCCTGCCACAAAGTTTTTAGCGCCTTCGACCATAAAGTGGCATTTGCCTGTGGGCGTGGGGAACTCACCTTTGGCATGCCGCGCACGCACATCTTTATCGCCAAACGCTTTAAGGCGTGCAAAACCATGCTCGCGCAAGTAATCTAAACCAATGCCTTCACAAGTGGGTGCAGCCCAATCGACGTAATTTTCTAAACACTCACTATCAGACCAGCTAAATTGCGGCTCGGTATAACCCAAACGCTTGGCCAAAGCGCGGAAAATGTCATTGTTAGGTTTTGCTTCGCCTGGCGGATCGATACATTTGGCGTTGTAGGTGAGATATAAATGCCCCCACGATAGCACCATATCCTCCATCTCTGCGCCCATGGCGGCTGGCAGGATGATGTCGGCATACGAAGCCGTGTCCGAAATAAAGTGATCCGCCACCACGGTGAACAAATCTTCGCGCATTAAACCCTTCACAATTTTGTCGGTTTCTGGCGATTGCGTCACAGGGTTGGTGTTCCACACCATCATCGATTTAATCGGCGTTTCTAAATTAAGCTCGCCAGTGAGCGCACGGCCGAGCTGTAGAATATTCACCACTGGCGTGCCTTCGGGGATTAAATCGGGGCGACAAATCACGTCAAATTTATACGGGTGTTCCCACACGGGGAACTGCAATGCGCCGCCGCCCACATGGCGCCACGCGCCAATTAGTGCGGGCAAACATGAAACCGCGCGTATGGCTTGGCTGCCGCCATAACTGCGCTCTAGCGAAACACCCAAGCGAATCGCGGCTGGTGGCGTAGTCGCGTATTCGCGCGCAAATTTCCGAATATCTGCTGCTGGGATGCCCGTAATGGCCTCTGCCCATTCTGGCGTGCGGGTTTTGGCGCGTGCGGCGAGCTCTTTATAACCCACGGTGTAGTTATCCACATAATCTTGGTCAACTAACCCTTCTTCGATAATCACGTGCATCATCGCCATTGCTAGCGCACCATCGGTGCCCACTTTTGGCGCAATGTGCCAATCGGCCTCTTTCGCGGTTCTAGATGCGTACGCATCGATCACCACCACTTTTGCGCCCCGTTTTTGTGCCTCATGCACAATGTGCCAGTGATGCAAATTGGTGCTAACCGAGTTACACGCCCAAATCACGATGTATTTAGAATGCGCAAAACTTTCAGGGTCAACCCCAGCCGTCGGCCCTACAGTGAGTAACCAAGCGGTACAAGAGCCTTCGCCACAAAAAGTGCGCTCGCACACGGTTGCCCCCATGCGGTTAAAAAACGCATCGCCGCCATTAAGGCCATGCACCAAGCCTTGATTACCCAAATAGCTGACGGGCAGAATCGCACGCGGGCCGTCTGTTTTGATAATCGCTTGCCATTTATCGACAATCGTATCCAGCGCTTCATCCCACGAAATACGCGTGAATTGCTTGCTGCCCTTAGCGCCCGTGCGCTTCATCGGGTACAGCAAGCGGTCTGGGTGGTAGTGGCGCTTTTCGTAATCGTGCAATTTGACGCACAAACCGCCGCGCGTCATCGGGTGTTCTTTATTGCCTGTCACCGAGATTAATTTTTTGTCTTTTACCGTATAAACCATGCTGCACGTGTCGGGGCAATCGTGCGGGCAGCCGCCGTGGTGAGTAGTCACATTTAGGTCAACGGGTTTATTCATGTTAACAATCTCCTCAAAATTCTTAAATTGAAATTAAATCTATAACATTAATATATACCTCGTTGTAGTGCATCGCAATTTATTTATACACGCTTTTAAAAACGTTTAAAATATAGCCATGACTAAACCGCTTGCACTACTCAACCACTTAACGCCAGCCCAATTTTTGGCCGAATATTGGCAGAAAAAACCTTTGTTCATTCGCCAAGCGATTCCCAATTTTAAAGGCCTACTATCGCCCAATGATTTAGCTGGATTGGCTTGTGAGGATGACGTGCAAGCAAGAATCATCAAACATAATAAAGGCAAATGGAGCGTACAAAATAGCCCATTTGATGAGGCAATTTTTGCAAAATTGCCGAAACGCGATTGGACGCTGCTGGTGCAAAGCGTTAACCACTATCTGCCAGAAGCGGCAGATTTATTGGCTTTATTCAATTTTATTCCTCACGCCAGATTGGATGACTTAATGGTGAGCTACGCGCCCGCTGGCGGCGGTGTGGGCGCGCATGTGGATTCTTACGACGTATTTTTATTGCAAGGGTGCGGCAAAAGAAATTGGAAAATATCTGCAACTAGCAATCAAAAACCAGCAGATTTAAGCTTGGTTGCAGGCGCGCCGCTAAAAATACTAAAAAACTTTAAAGCTGAGCAAGAATGGACTTTGGAGGCGGGCGATATGCTCTATTTACCACCGCAAGTTGCGCATTGGGGCATTTCGGAGTCAGACGATTGTATGACGTATTCAATTGGCTTTCGCGCGCCAAAAACACAAGAATTGCAGCATGAGTTTTTGAGTTACCTTCAAGATAATCTAGTGGAGGATAGCACTGAAGGTTTATATGCGGATGCAGATTTAACGCTACAAAACCACCCGGCACAGATTAGCAACGACATGGTGAATAAAGTCAGCCAGATGCTGCAAAAAATCATGTGGGATAATAGCCATGTTGCAGATTTTTTAGGACAATATCTAACAGAACCTAAGCCTGACGTGGTGTTTGAGCCTAATCGTAAAATTTCAAAAGCAGCCTTTATAGAACAGTTAGCTAAAAAATCACTACATTTAAGTTTAAAATCACAATTACTTTTTACGCAAAATGCGTTTTATCTGAATGGCGAGAAGTTAAACGTGCCTGCAGATTTACCTGCAGATTTAATTACTTGTATGCGCGAATTAGCCGATAAACGTTATCTAGCAACGCCTAGCCTACCGCCCAGCGTCCATGCGGTGCTCGGCGAAATGTTACATGCGTATTATTTGGCAGGGTTTATAGCATTTAAATGATGGGCATTAATAATGACTGGTACTGAACTACAAGCAAATACCGTGATGCTGGGCGAGCGCAACTACGAAGCTGCGTTGGCCTTGGTGATTGCCGCTGCGCAAAACGAACTGCTGATATTTGACCAAGACTTGTCTCGTGGCAACTACGCTAGCCTGCAACACATTGAATTAATTCAACAATTTTTAAGCACATCGGCATTAAGCAAGCTGACAATTATTGTACAAAATAGTGAATTTTTTGTGCACAAATGCCCAAAATTATTTGAATTGCTAAAGCAATATGGCCATAAAATGACCGTGTATGAAACCAATGATACTGCCAAAATAGCCAAAGATTGCTTTGTGATTGCCGATAAACGCCATTATGTGCGCCGCTTTCATATTGATCAAGCGCGCTTTAAATATGCGTTGGATGACGCAGAAGAATGTGCAAATTTAAACATGCGTTTTGACGACTTGATGAATGAAACAGTAGATGCAGTTTCAGCGACAAAATTAGGGTTATAAACTAGGGCTGTAAATCATGAGAAAATTTCTGCTAATGTTGCTTTTGTTGAGCCTAAATGTTTGGGCGGAAACAGAATTTAAAATTATCACGCTACAACACGTGTTTGCCAGCGATTTATTGCCGATTATCGAGCAGATGGTGGGCGCGGATGGCGCGGCAAATGGCATAAATAATCAGCTGATTGTGCGTGCGCAGCCCGAGCGTATGCGTGACATTGAAGCGATTATTGCCAAGCTGGACATAGCGAAAGTGAATCGAAAAATTACCGTAAAAAATAGTAATAACGTGCAAACCCAGCAAGAGCGCGTGGAGGCGACTGGCGCGGTGAAAGTGGGCAAAGTGACGGTTGGAAACGATAGGCGAAGCCAAAATTCAAACAGGCCGAATAGCGGCCGTGTAGAAGTGGAGCGCAACAGCAGCAATACGCAACAAAATAGTAACCAATTTGTGAGCGTGTTGGATGGCCAGCGCGCGTTTATCAAGGTAGGGCAAATTGTGCCATTTACGCAAGAATGGGTGACCATTACGCGGCGTTATATTCAAATTGACCGAACCACTGATTGGCGCGAAATCACCACTGGTTTTGCGGTGCGTCCAAGGACGATTGGTAACCCAGAAAATAAACAAGTCGAACTAGAAATCACGCCGCGCATTGCAAAACTCAACAGCCAAGGCTATATTGATTTTGAAGATTTAAAGACGATTATCCATGTAAAACTGGGTGATTGGGTGGATATTGGTGGCACTATGCAACAAAATGATGACGTAAGCCGCAAAATTTTGGGCATTCAAAGTGTTTCTAGTGAGCAACAATCGAGCTTAGCGGTGAAAGTAGAATAAATAACTTGAACTTTTATTGAGGTTTTGACTGTAAATTGTTGCAAAATAACGATTTTTTGCCTTAAAAATCAACATTAACCCAAAAAATACTGGAATTTTTTATTATTACTGGTAAAATCCTACGCAATCGGTTGGGCTAAAGGTGGTCCTCCGTAATTGGTTTAACTTTAGTTCACATCGTAAGGAATACAAAATGACACGTTCAGCTCTATTAGCCGCATTATTAGCACTTGCTTTAACTGCATGTAACAAACCTGAAGAAGCTGCTCCAGCTCCTGAAGCAGCTCCTGCTGCTGAAGCGCCAGCTGCTGCTCCTGCTGAAGCGGCTCCTGCTGCTCCAGTTGAAGCGGCTCCTGCTGCTGAAGCGCCAGCCGCTGCACCAGCTGACGCAATGGCACCTGCTGCTGACGCTGCTGCTCCTGCTGCAGCTCCAATGGAAGAGAAAAAATAAGTTAGTCATTAACTTATTGATTAAAAAAGCCGACTTTATGTCGGCTTTTTTATTGCTCTTAGACTTTCTCTCTGACTAGCTCTCTGACTAGCTCGCTTAACAGCTTCGCCACTCAAATCCAGCTTCTTGTTCTGCAACGCCTATCCAATCACATTCGCAATTAAGCACTTGGCTTAGCGCCTGTTTAGCCAATGCCTGCGTATTATTTTTTGCGCTTAAATGCGCGGCGATAATGTGTTTTAGCTTGCTATTATCTAGCTTGGCTAATAATGCCGCTGCCGTTTGATTATCTAAATGCCCCAGCCTACTACTTACGCGTTTTTTAAGCGGCCAAGCATACGGGCCGTTTTCTAGCATGGTTAAATCGTGATTACATTCCAACACCAAGGCATCGCAGCCACTTAGCACTTGCTCGATATAAGGCGTTGAGGCGCCTGCATCAGTCAGCACGCCTAGCTTGTGCTGTCCATCAGTAAAGGTAAATTGGGTGGGTTCTCGTGCGTCGTGCGGTACGGGGTATGGTGTAATGGAAATATCTTGAATATTAAAACTGGTGTGACTATCAATAATGTTG
>JANOWA010000266.1:0-2244 GCA_031417675.1 Methylotenera sp. | reverse complement strand
CGGCGTTCACAACATCAGTGATGGAAAGGTTGTAGCGTTTGAGTTTATCGGGGTTGATTTGCACCTGAAACTGCCGAACTTCGCCGCCAAACACGTTCACATCGGCCACGCCGGGTATCGCCAATAAATGTGGAGCTATCGTCCAATCCACCAGCGTGCGCAGCTGCATTAAGCTGCCCGTTTTAGAAGTAAGGCCAAAGCCTAACACCGTGCTGGCCGAAGAGGTGAGCGGCGTGATATTGGGCGTTATGCCACGCGGAATCTGGCTGCTAAGCGTGCTAAGGCGCTCGGCCACCATTTGCCGATCGCGATAAATATCGCTACTTTCATCAAAAATGACGGTGACAATTGACAAACCAGGAATGGATTGCGAGCGTATGCTGACCATGCCCACGCTACCCGCGATGCTGGTTTCGATGGGCTGCGAGACGAGGCTTTCGACTAACTCTGCAGACAAGCCTGGCGACTCAGTTTGAATGATGATTTGGGTGGGTGAAAACTCAGGAAACACGTCTAAATTGCTGCGCGTAAGGCTGTAGATGCCGTACAGCACCACAAGGCTCGCCAAGCCAATCACCACGCCATAGTAGCGAATGGCGAAACGGACGATTGACGACATCATAATAAGCTTAACCAGCTTTTTTGTGAAAATTTAATCGTCATTCTCGTTTTTTATTTGGTTTTTAAATTCTTCAGAAAGCAGTAGCTGCGCGCCGCTGGTCACAACAATACTATCGTCAACCAAGCCTTGATTAAACCAGCCGCTATCCATACCAGCGCCTACTTCTGTATCGGTAGTGACGGGTTTGCGTGCGAATTGGTCATCACCATTTTTATTTTTGCCTTGCTTAAAATAGGCCCAAGGCTTACCGCCAAACCACACAATGGCTTGATTGGGAATCACTACGCCGCTGCTAGTTTTACTATTGTTTACATCGGCTTCAGCAATCACGCGCATGCCAATACGCAGCTGCTCGGCAGGTGCGCTGTAATAAAACGTTTTGCCAATATTACTAATATCACCTTGTGTCGCCGGCGATACATAAATGGCTTTAATCGCCGCGTCAGAGGCATTTAGCAGGCTTAAATTAAGCGTTGAGCCTGCGGTTGGCGCGATAGATTCTGATGGCAAACTGACTTGCACCAGCACGTTATTTCGATTTAATAAATTAGCCAAATGTGGCGGCAATTTGTCGCTATAAACCAAAGCAGATAAGGTTTCGCCCCATTGTTGTTTAACCACATTTTGTAGATTGCTGAGTAGCAATTCGGCAGCGCTTATTTTGGCTTTGTCACCATTAACAGCGGCTAAAGCATCTTGTACAACTTTGTCTGACACATTTTTATCGTCATCATTTAAGGATTTAAGTCGTTGATATTGCAGGCGATTATTGCCACTTGCGGCGCGCGCCAACGCGATTTCTGACTGTGCGCGCAAATAATTGGCTTTTGCTTCAATTAAGCCATCAATTGCAATAACGCTGCCTAGGCTTTTTGCCTTGCCGGCAAAGCTGCTACTGACAACCTTGGCTGTTGTAATACCGCTATTTTGTTGGGTTACAGCCGATAAGCTGACAATACTAATGCCATCTTTTTCGCTAATATGGTTGGGCATCGCAATCTCATCTTCGTGGCTGTTTTGATAGGTTTCGTATTCATCTTTGGCATAAAAAATCAGCACCCAAAATAGCGCAATAATGAATAAAGCTTGCACGCCAATAATCAGACTTAGTTTTTTTGTCATTCGTTAACCCATTGAATTTGAATGGTTTTATCATTCACAATGTTGTCCGCATTTAACGGTATTTGCAAGCTATTCTCAAGCGTTAATAGGGCGTTTAACTGCTGAAACTGCGCGTTGATGAGTTGCTTCTGTATTAATGTGGTACTTAACTTATTTTGCGTTAAGTCTAGGCGATCAATCAGTCCAGCATCCAATTGGCGCTGCAATTTTTGCGTATAGACTTGTTGCGCTACAAGCTGCTGCTTAATTTGCGCTACATTTTGCAAGCTGGCTGCAAAAGCCGCGTTTGCTTGGCTGGCGTCCGCAATCACATTCGCTTGCAAGGCTTCAAATTGTGCGCCTTCAATCTCGCGTAGTTGCGTCGCCTCGTTAATTAATGTGGGATTTTTATTGAGTAAACTCAGCAAAGTAGAAAAGCCGAGCGACCAAATGCTATTACCAAACTCAAATGCAAAACCTGGGCTAAGTGAAATATCAGGCGTTTGTTTAGCAATCTCGAG
>JANOWA010000265.1:0-1662 GCA_031417675.1 Methylotenera sp. | reverse complement strand
TTTGACTTCTCCCGCGAATGCTTTGCCAGCAAAGGCGCTACCAATCACTTTAATGATTTTCGCGCCTTCTGAATACTTAAACGCGTAGCCATCCATCGCGCTGTTATTGTGGTTTGGCACATTGCTGGGCGAGATAATATCTGCCGCCAACACGCGACCTAAAGCCTGCATGGTAGATACTTTTTCTGTTTCAGCAACTGGTGATAAAAATTGTTGAATAAATTGGCGTGCCTGATTAACCGACATCGCATTTGGATCGTAATCGTCCATGCAGCTTGGGTCTGATGCTAATGTTGAAAGTGTGGTTTTGCTATTCATAAATATTCAATATTTCCTGCTTCGCCATTCCCGCAAAAGCGGGAATCCAATTTGAATTTAAAAACAAGTAATCTATTCTCACCCGTCACTCTGAACGTAGTGAAGAATCCAAGTGGCGTGACTTAAAAACTGGATTCTTCGCCCAAATAAAACTTGGACTCAGAATGACGGAAGAGTTTATAAGTCTTGTTACGCTTTACTCATAATCTTTAATATCTTGCAGTGAATTTAAGTTAGAAAAATCGCCACCACGGTCAATTACTTTACCGTTTTTATCAACAATAAAAGTATCAGTTAAATCTAGTTCGGCATAAGCACAGCTTTTTTGCCAAGTGCTTACCTTGCGCCCGCCCTGTGTAATATAGGCCGTTAAGCTAGGCAGCACACTTTTTTTGCATAAACATACCACTGGTATTACATCGTTATTGGCCTTAACCACTACAATGTCTGACTGTGTATCCAACAAACATTGCATTAATAAATTGGCCAAATGTTGCGGTAAATTGGGCATATCGCACGGAACAAATAATACTAAATCATGCTTAGCAGCCGTTAAGCCCGCATGAAAACCAGCCAGTGGGCCAATTAAATCACCATCTGCATCCACTATTTTATCGGTAAAAACAGGGTAGCCAAATGCCTCAAATGCTGCAATATCGCGATTTGCGCTAATCAACACCTCGTCCGCCATGCGGCTCACTTTGTAAATAACAAAAGTGATGAGTGGCGTGTTAAATAGCGGCAGCAAGCCTTTGTTTGCACCGCCCATACGAGTAGCATTGCCGCCTGCGAGAATGATTGCTGAGAGAGGCATAACTAGCCGCCTGTATGCGACATAAAGCGAATCACCGCTGGTTCTGCGCGGCGTAAATCAAAATCGTGGCCTTTGGGTTTAATCGCCATGCTGCCGATAATCGCGGCGATTAAAGGTGCATCATCGTTAGGATAATTGCGCAATAATGGCATCAACTCTACTTTATCTTCTTGCCCTAAACACAAATAAAGCTCGCCTTTGCAGGTGATGCGTACACGGTTACAGCTTTCGCAAAAGTTGTGGCTATGCGGCGAAATAAAGCCGATTTTCGTATGTGAGTTTGCCACGCGCCAAAAACGCGCTGGGCCGCCCGTGGTCTCGGTGCTAGGCAGTAGTGAGTACTTACTTTGCAGCAGTTTTAACGTATCTGTATTGCTTACAAACGTGCTTTCACGCGCATGGTCAACTTCGCCCAATGGCATTTCTTCGATAAAGCTGATGTCGATTTTTTGTTCAATGGCAAACTGTACCAAATCGGCGGCTTCGTCATCGTTGCTGCCGCGCATTAACACGGTGTTTATTTTAATGCC
>JANOWA010000264.1:0-4121 GCA_031417675.1 Methylotenera sp. | reverse complement strand
ATATTGCTAGAAAAATCGCCATGTTCGGCCGATTTTGGGCGCTCTAATACAATGCTAAAATCTTGGTCAGGTGCAATAGCTTTTGCGGCAGATGCTAGTAATTGGGTAATATGTGTTTTCACAATGATTGCGTAAAATGCTAGAGCGAGTATTTTAACTCACTTTGCCATTTTTACTTAAAATCAAGTAGCGTGGTTAATGGCATCTACAGGCTATTACTTTATAATTCTTGTATCACACACATGCGCTACGGAAATAATTGTTGATAGCTATAATGTCGGCTGTAGAAAAAGAGTATGTAGAAATATTACTAATTACTAGTGGCAAAGCATTATATAAGAGGTCAAGCGCATTAGGAATGCCAGTAGCCATTGCGTAGAAATTCCTTCCGCTAATTTGCTTAATTCTTGCATGTGCAGATCTTCTAGTTCTAGTGCTGGAGTCTGATGGCGTAAACGCAATTCCATTTGGTTGTGACTTAACAGGTTGTTTAGAAATTATTTCAACGTAGTAGGCGGTGTATGAATGGTAAGCAGATACTGTGGGCGACACCAAGGCATACATTTCGTCATACAAGGCTAATTTACCTTTAGCATTTAAGGTGTTGAATTTATTTTTTATGTCTGCAATTATTGATAGGGAAGGCACAACAACGTCCATGCAGGAGTTATGGCCGCTCCCTAAATTATGGCTGATTTGATTTCCTGATAAATGAATATGCCCCAATATGTTTTGATGAAAATTACCAATGGCATTTTGCAATGATTTTTGCGCTTGACGCTGTTTCTCGTTGATTTGCCATTGGCTGACACTCGGGATATTGAACCCAGACATTTCAAATACAATTCCAAAAGGGTCTATGGTGTTTCTTGTTAAGCTTCTTGAAGGAGAAATAGCCGCACTAGCAGAACTTAACAAGGCTTGAACCTCGCTCTCCAAAAAAGCATTCGGAAGAAAAGAAACGTATTGTGCTACTGCCATAAATATTGCCTAATAAAAATTAAGCTAAAGTTTAACTGGAATATTGAATTGTTATTGACATGCTATCAATATAAAGTAACCTTGTGTAATGTTGATTAGGATGGTTATTTATTTATGAAGGATTATTTTTCACTTGCTGAAGTAGCAAATGTGCTATCTGTATCAAAAGAGACGCTAAGGCGTTGGGATAAATCAGGGAAGCTTACTCCAGTAAGGCATCCAATGAATGGCTATAGAGTATATCCATCGGATTCGCTTAAACAATTTAACTCAATAGGGGCAATCTTTGAGGATGCTGCTGATACTCTCCAAATACCAGCACTTCAACCGTATTCGGTTATAGAACTTTTTGCGGGCGCTGGTGGTTTAGCACTAGGTCTTGAAAAAGCAGGTCTTAAATGCACCATGCTTAACGAGCTCAATAAAGATGCCTGCACAACACTTAGAAAAAACAGACCTAATTGGAATGTCAAAGAGGGAGACATCGCCGAAATAGATTTTACGCCTTACCACAATAAAGTTGATGTAGTCACAGGCGGATTCCCATGCCAGTCGTTTAGTTACGCTGGAAAGCGCTTGGGGTTTGAAGATGCTAGAGGCACATTGTTTTATCAGTTTGCGCGAGCTGTTAAAGAAATCCAGCCCTTAATTGCTATAGGTGAAAATGTTAGGGGCTTACTTAGCCATGATGGTGGAAAAACGCTAGCTGGCATGGTTTCAATTCTTGATGAACTTGGATATAACGTAATTCCGCCAAGAGTTCTTAAAGCCATTTACCATAAAGTTCCTCAAAAACGAGAGCGACTCATTATTGTGGCTTTGCGTAAGGATGTTGATTTAAGCTTTAATTTTCCTCTTCAGTATAAAAAAATCTACACGCTGCGAGATGCTCTGCAGAAAGGTAGCTTATTTGATAGTGATGTGCCATTTTCTCATGGCCAAGCCTACCCTAAGCGAAAAAAAGAAATACTGGCACAAGTACCGCCTGGTGGATGTTGGCGCGAATTGCCATTAGAAATTCAAAAAGAATACATGATGAAGTCGTTTTATCTTGGTGGCGGAAAAACAGGCATGGCAAGAAGAATCTCTTGGGATGAGCCTTGTTTAACATTAACTTGCGCTCCAGCACAAAAGCAGACGGAGCGATGTCACCCAGACGAAACGCGGCCATTTACGGTCAGAGAGTATGCCCGAATACAAACATTTCCTGATAGTTGGCAATTTGCAGGCTCACTTTCGTCACAATACAGACAAATAGGTAATGCAGTTCCCGTAAACCTTGCTAAAGAAATTGGGCTTTCGGTAGTAGAGAGTCTCAACAAATTTTATTTAGAAAATCCAAACTGGAGCGAAGCGCAAGCTCAAGAAGAACTGGAGTTTATATAACAAGCAGGGCAGATTGGCTATTAAGCAATAAAAGCTATGTTTATGGGGCTTGCTATTTTATAAGCAAACTTTAGCGGCAGTTTTGATGCGGTTTTAGCTTAGGTTTTGTTAAACTACGAGGCATGACCTCACCAACAATTCTCAATATCGCACTCGACGTTCCGCTTAATCGCACTTTTGATTATTTAAGTGGTGATTTTGTCGCGCGAATGGGTAGCCGTGTAATCGTGCCGTTTGCGGGGCGTAGCTTGGTGGGCGTGGTGTTGGAAGTTAAGCAAACATCCGATTTTCCGATTGAAAAATTAAAGCCTGTGACGCATGTGTTTGATGATGTGGTTTTTAACGCTGAAAACTTAAAATTGCTTAAGTTTTGTGCCGATTATTATCATTATCCGCTTGGGCAGGCGCTAATATCGGTGTTGCCGCTGCGTTTGCGGCAGCTTAAGCCTGCGGTTTCGCGCAAGGCGTTTGCTTATAGTTTGTTGCCCAATATTGACTTAAGTCAAATTACTACGCAAATATCTGTAAAAAAGGTCGTTTTACATCGAATGATAACTGCCCTGCAAGCTGCACCAATGCTAGGGGTTGCTCAGCTTGCTTTTATCTCAACTAGCTGGAAAAAAGCGATTACTGAGCTTAAAAATTTGGGCTTGGTAACCGAGCACGAAGTGCTGGCGGTGAAAGCATCAATGCCAAGCTCAAATGTTGAACCAACCTTGAATGATGAGCAGCAGCTTGCGATTTCACAGGTGTTAGCGCTCACTCACGTCTTTAAGCCTTGGCTGTTGCATGGCATTACTGGCAGCGGCAAAACTGAAGTATACATTCAAATTTTGCGGCAAATTTTGCAGCAAAAAGACGCGCAAGTTTTGGTATTAGTGCCAGAAATCAACCTAACGCCGCAGCTAGAAGCGCGTTTTAGAAGCCGCTTATCGCAATATCCGCTCGTCACTTTGCATAGTAATTTAAGCGAGAGTGAGCGTTTGCAAAATTGGCTGGCGGCTAGCTCTGGCGCGGCGAAGATTGTGATTGGTACTCGTTTAAGTGTGTTCACGCCCATGCCACATTTAAAAATGATTGTGATGGATGAAGAGCACGATGGCAGCTATAAGCAGCAAGACGGCATGCGCTACCATGCGCGCGATGTGGCGATGGTGCGCGCAAAACAGCTGAATATTCCGATTATTTTAGGCAGTGCAACGCCATCGCTGGAAACATGGAGCAACGCGAAAAGTAGTCACAACGCACAAAAAGCCCAATACGGCTTGTTAAGCTTAAAACAACGCGCTGTACAAAATGCGCAATTGCCCAATATTTTTTGTGTGGATATTGCAAAATCACCGACTGAAAATGGCTTATCCCCCATACTAATCAAAGCGTTACGTGAGCGACTAAACCGTGGCGAGCAAAGTTTATTATTCTTAAATCGTCGCGGTTACGCGCCCGTGTTGCATTGCAATGCCTGCCAATGGGCAGCCAGTTGCACGCGTTGCAGCGCAAAATTAGTGCTGCATTTAAGCCAAAAACGCCTTAAGTGCCACCATTGCGGCGCAGAACAAAAAATCCCGCTGCAATGCCCAAGCTGTGGCAATGCCGATATTCGTCCTGTGGGACAAGCCACGCAACGCTTAGAACAAACGCTGCAAATGCTGCTGCCAACTGCCAGAATCGCACGCGTTGATCGCGATAGCATGCGTAGCAAAGATGCGCTTACCCACGTATTAACAAGCGTACACGCGGGTGAGATTGATATT
>JANOWA010000263.1:0-4271 GCA_031417675.1 Methylotenera sp. | reverse complement strand
CCACCGCAATTTCGTTGCTATCGCGCGCAGCCACGTACAATATTTTGCTATCTGGACTTACCACTAAGCCTGCAGGCGCAGTGGCGACGATGACTTCGCGCTGCTTGGTGTAGTCTGCCGCGTTAATTTCTAAAATGCGGTCAGAATACCAATCTGCCACGTAAAGCGCATGGCTATTGGGGCTTATGGCAATGCCTACGGGCGAGCCGCTGGTTTTAATGGTTGCTACCACTTGATTGGTGTTGGCGTCGATCACCGAAATCGAGCCGCTATCTACTTTAGTAATAAATACGCGTTTTTAAGCTGGCGAGTCCGCCACGCCAAAAGGGCATTTGCCAACTTTAACTGTATGAATGACTGTGGCTTGATTAATATTAATAACTGAAACCGTGTTATCGCCTTGATTGGTAATGTAGGCTAAGCTATTTTTATGGGCTAGCGGCGTGCAGGCGCATAGCAGAAGCGTTATTAAGCATAAGAAATAATAAAGGTTTTTCATGCACAGTATTGTAAAACCAATTGCGTGACATCCCAAATATAGTTTTCAGCAAATACAGCTTTCATTAGCACCTAAAATATGAAAAAATAGCATAAATATTTTAGGTAGTAATTAGCATGTTAGATCGTGACGGATTTCGCCCGAATGTGGGGATTATTCTGTGTAACGCTCAAAATCAGGTGTTTTGGGGCAAGCGTATTCGTGAACACGCTTGGCAGTTTCCACAAGGTGGCATTAAATACGGCGAAAGCCCAGAGCAAGCCATGTATCGTGAGCTGATGGAAGAGGTTGGCTTGCGCCCAGAGCATGTGGAGATTATGGGTCGCACCCGTGATTGGTTGCGCTATGAAGTGCCGACAAGCTGGGTAAAACGCGAGTGGCGCGGCAGTTACAAAGGCCAAAAACAAATTTGGTATTTGCTGCGCATGGTGGGCCGCGATACCGATGTTTCCTTGCGGGCGAGCGAACACCCCGAGTTTGATGCCTGGCGTTGGTCAGACTATTGGGTGCCGCTTGAAGATGTAATTGAGTTTAAACGCGATGTCTATAAAGCTGCGCTAAACGAGCTTTCGACGCATTTGCATCATAAAGCTAAGCCGCACTCTGCGGGATATGACAAGCAAGCTTAGGTTTTGCACAACACCACGCACACTCAAACTTTTTAATAGAATAGTTCCTTAAAAAAGCGGTATGCAAGCGCGAATTTATGCCAGAAAAGGTTTGCATGTAAGAGCGAATTCATTCGCGACAAGCGATATTTAAATCGCGAATAAATTCGCTCCTACAATTGGCTCATCATTTCACCTAATTTAATGCTGCGAGCTGGCTGCCAATCGGTATTAAATTGTAGCGAATCTTTTTCAAACAGCATTACCACGGTTGAGCCAAGTAAGAAGCGACCCATTTCATCACCTTGTTTTATAAAGATATTTTTGTCTAAATAAGACCAAGTGCGAATTTTTTTACTGCGCGGCGGGTTAATAATGCTATTTTTGGCCTCGTGCCAGACGGTGGCCATGCTACCAACAATGGTCGCGCCCACCAGCACCATTACAAATGTGCCATGTTGCGCCGATTCGAATTCACACACGACACGCTCGTTACGCGCAAACAAATTCGGCACATTGGCAGCCGTAGTGGGGTTTACCGAGAATAAATCGCCTGGCACGTAAGTCATTGTTTTTAACATGCCATCGCACGGCATGTGGATACGGTGGTAATCTTTAGGGCTTAAATACAAGCAAGCAAAGTGGCCATTTTCAAACTTGGCAGCGAGCGTTAAATTGCCCGCAACTAGCGCCAATGTTGAATAGCTGTGACCTTTAGCTTGAAAAATCTGATCTTTTTCAATCGGCCCAAACTGGCTAATTGCGCCATCGACAGGGCATATAAATGCGGCGTTTGCAATTGGCCGTGCGCCTGCTTTGAGTGGGCGCGTGAAAAAATCATTAAAGCTGGCATAGCTAGCAATATCTGGGTTGGCCGCCTCGCTCATATTCACGTGATAACGCGTTACAAACCAAGCAATTACCTTGGTGGTAAGTGCACCACATTGCTTGCTTGCAAGTATGCCTGCAAGCGTGGTAATGGCTTGTTTGGGTAGAATGTATTGTAAAAGAATACTGAGTTTCAATTATATTGTCCAAGTTCATCGTCATTCCCGCGAAAGCGGGAATCCATTTTGGATTTTAACTGTTTTTACAAAAGAGTCCCGCTTTCGCGGGAATGACGGCGTTAAAAAGGGCAAAGCGTTAAACGATTTACCCTTTTAGATTTTGCTAAAGACTGACGCCTATCGACTATAAACTAGTTTTTAGATTGATCCACTAATTTGTTTTTAGCAATCCAAGGCATCATGGCGCGCAATTGGCCGCCTACTTGCTCAATTGGGTGGGCAGCGTTTAAGCGACGACGTGCAACCATTTCAGGATAATTGGTGCGGCCTTCTAAAATAAACTGTTTGGCGTAGTTAC
Organism: Methylotenera sp.; assembly: GCA_031417675.1. GTDB lineage: Bacteria > Pseudomonadota > Gammaproteobacteria > Burkholderiales > Methylophilaceae > Methylotenera_A. Next base: position 1,799 of record JANOWA010000263.1, on the reverse strand, counting down.
CATTTTGAATGTTTTTTAAGCATTCTTTCATGGCAGCGCGGGCTTCATCGCCAATCACGCGTGGACCAGTGACGTATTCGCCGTATTCTGCGTTGTTACTGATTGAATAATTCATATTAGCAATGCCGCCTTCATACATTAAATCCACAATCAATTTAAGCTCGTGCAAGCATTCAAAGTAAGCCATTTCTGGCGCGTAGCCTGCCTCGGTTAAAGTTTCGAAGCCTGCTTTAACTAGCTCAACCGCGCCACCGCATAATACGGCTTGCTCGCCAAATAGGTCAGTTTCGGTTTCTTCGCGGAAATCTGTTTCAATCACGCCGCCTTTAGTGCCGCCGTTGGCCGCCGCGTAAGAAAGTGATAACTCTTTGGCTTTGCCTGATGTATTTTGATACACAGCGATTAATGAAGGTACGCCGCCACCTTTTAAGTATTCGCTACGCACCGTGTGGCCTGGGCCTTTTGGTGCAATCATAATCACATCTAAATCGGCACGCGGCACAATTTGGTTATAATGAATATTAAAGCCGTGTGCAAAAGCTAACGCAGCACCTTTTTTAAGGTTTGGTGCAACTTCTGCATGAAAAATACCTGCCATCGTTTCATCGGGCAACAACAACATCACCACATCGGCGTCTTTTACGGCATCGGCAATATCGTGCACATTATGACCAGCGGCAACCGCTTTGGCCCAAGAGCTACCTTCTTTACGCAAACCGATTGTCACGGTAACGCCGCTATCTTTTAGGTTAGCTGCGTGCGCATGACCTTGCGAGCCGTAACCGACGATAGTTACTTTTTTGCTTTTAATAATGCTTAAATCAGCGTCTTTGTCGTAATAAACTTTCATTGCTATTCCCTTAAAATACAATAAGTTACAAAAATATATTGTTAAAATACAGTTTAAAAAATAATACTTAAAATTTTACCGTTTAATCAATCTTACAGTTTTAGAGTGCGATCACCGCGACCAATGCCGCTGGCACCAGTACGCACCGTTTCAATAATCGCCGTTTTATCAATCGCTTCTAAAAACGCGTCTAGTTTGGTGCTTGAGCCTGTTAGCTCAATGGTATAACTGCCATCGGCTACGTCAATCACACGGCCACGAAATATATCGCTCATGCGCTTCATTTCGTCTTTAAACGCAGGCGTGGCTTTCACTTTTACCAGCATTAACTCACGTTCAATATATTTGCCGTCATTTAAATCCAGCACTTTGATGACGTCAATGAGTTTATTAAGCTGCTTAATAATTTGCTCAATCACTTCATCCGAACCGCTCGTGACAATGGTCATGCGTGACATGGTAGCGTCTTCAGTCGCTGCCACAGTCAGCGATTCGATATTGTAGCCGCGCGCTGAAAACAAACCTGCCACGCGTGATAGTGCGCCAGCTTCATTTTCAATCAGGATAGAAATAATGTGCTTCATGATCGCACTTCCACGCCATTGGCATCTTTACCCAGAATCATTTCAGATATGCCACGGCCATTTTCCACCATTGGAAACACGTTTTCTTTTTGCTCGGTAATAAAATCCATAAACACAAATTTATCTTTTTTAGCAAAGGCTTCAATTAACGCGCCTTCTACGTCGCCAGGCTTGGTAATTTGCATGCCCACGTGACCATATGATTCGGCCAGTTTCACAAAGTCGGGCAAGCTATCCATGTAAGATTCAGAATAACGATTTTCGTTGAAAAACTCTTGCCATTGGCGCACCATGCCCAAATAGCGGTTGTTTAACAAAATCACTTTAATCGGTAAACCGTATTGCGCGCAGGTGGAAAGCTCCTG
>JANOWA010000262.1:0-2742 GCA_031417675.1 Methylotenera sp. | reverse complement strand
CGCGGTTAGCTTTGGCACTGCCTCTAGCCAGTATTACTCCAAAAATCACCTTGTGCCATTTGGTGAATTTATTCCACTAAAACAAGTATTTGGCTGGATTTATCGGGATTGGCTCAACATTCCATTAAGCGACTTATCACGCGGCGGTACGCAGCAACAGCCGATGAATTTGGCAGGCCAAAAAATTGCCGTTAATATTTGTTATGAGGACGTATTTGGCGAAGAAATCATCCGCCAATTACCGACTGCGACCATGCTCGTGAATATGACTAACGACGCATGGTACGGCCAATCTTACGCGGCAGACCAACACATGCAATTTAGCCAAGCGCGCGCGCTAGAAACTGGCCGCTTTATGCTACGCGCCACCAATACTGGCGCCACCGCCAGCATTGATCAACATGGGTATGTGCTGGCTCACGCACCGCATTTTACTAAAACTACGCTAAACGTGTTCGCGCAAGGCTTTGCTGGCAGCACGCCTTACGTGCGGCTTGGCAATTGGCCGTTTATTGTGTTTTGCTTTGGGGTTTTGGTTTTTTTGTTATTTAAAAACTTTCACCACAGAGACACCGAGGCACAGAGAAAACCTTAAAATTGTTCACCTCCGTCATTCTGAGCCTAAGTTTTATCTAGGCGAAGAATCCAGTTTTTAGCCAGTCAGCACTGGTCTCATCGCTACGCTCAGAATGACGGATGTGTGTAAAAGGTCTTTAGATTTTGTTTTTCTCCGCGCCTCTGTGTCTCTGTGGTGAAAAAGCCCTTTTCTAAGGTAAAATCATTCTTTTAGTATAATCTACAAATAATCATGGCCTTAAGCTTTCAACAAATCATCCTAACCCTCCAATCCTACTGGGATAAACAAGGCTGCGCCCTGCTACAACCGTACGATATGGAAGTAGGCGCGGGTACTTCGCACACCGCTACATTCCTCCGCGCGCTAGGCCCAGAGCCATGGAAAGCCGCTTATGTGCAGCCAAGCCGTCGCCCAAAAGATGGCCGTTATGGCGAAAATCCGAACAGACTGCAGCATTATTATCAATACCAAGTGGTGTTAAAACCTGCACCAGCCAATATTTTAGAATTATATTTAGGCAGCCTTGAAGCACTCGGTTTTGACCTCAAACAAAATGACATTCGCTTTGTAGAAGACGACTGGGAAAACCCAACGCTAGGCGCATGGGGATTGGGCTGGGAGGTATGGCTAAACGGCATGGAAGTGACGCAATTCACCTATTTTCAGCAGGTTGGCGGCATTAATTGCAAACCCATTACAGGCGAAATCACCTACGGCTTAGAGCGGCTTGCCATGTATTTGCAGGGCGTGGATAGCGTGTACGATTTGGTGTATTCAGCAGGAGCCCATTCCAAAGGTACAAGCGGCGCGCGCGATTTAAGCTATGGCGACGTATTCAAACAAAATGAGGTGGAGCAATCAACCTATAACTTTGAACATTCTGATGTGGATTTTCTGTTTAGCGCGTTTACTGCGCATGAAAAACAAGCCCAACATTTGATTGAAGCAAAGTTGCCACTGCCAGCTTATGAACAAGTATTAAAAGCCGCACACACCTTTAATTTGCTGGATGCGCGCGGTGCAATTAGTGTAACCGAGCGTGCCAGTTATATGGGTCGCATCCGCAATTTAGCGCGTAATGTTGCCGCTGGCTATGTGGAAAGCCGCGCCAAGCTTGGCTTCCCGATGGCACCTAAGGAATGGGCTGATGAAGTTATGTTAGATTTAAGCAAGAAAGCTGCAGCATAGTATGGAAAAGAACCCGCATAACAAAAATCTATTAGTAGAGTTATTTGTAGAAGAATTACCACCAAAAGCATTAAATAAGCTGGGTGAAGCATTTGCCAGCGTACTATTTGAAAGCTTAAAAGTACAAGGTTTAACCTTAGAAAACGCTGATGCAACCGCCTTTGCCACGCCACGCCGTTTGGCCACGCACATCATGTATGTAAAAGATAAAGCTGACGACAAACAAGTCTCACAAAAACTGATGCCAGCTAGTGTGGGCTTGGATGCTAACGGTAAAGCAACGCCTGCTTTGCTTAAAAAATTACAATCTTTAGGTCTTGACCTATCAAGCGCTGAATCCGCAGTCAGCCAGCTTAAAAATGACAATAACACGCTATTTTTAGACGCGCTGCAAGCAGGCGTATCGTTACCCGATGGCTTACAAAAAGCTTTAGATGAAGCACTCGCGAAATTACCGATTCCAAAAGTAATGACTTACCAACTGGCTGATGGCTGGAGTAGCGTCAATTTTGTGCGCCCTGCGCATGGTTTAGTGGCGATGCACGGTAGCAGCGTGATATCCATTAGCGCGCTAGGTTTGCAATCTAGCAACATCACGCACGGCCACCGCTTTGAAGCCAAAGTGCCAACGATTACCATTAACCACGCAGATAGCTACGCTGACCAATTAAAAACAGAAGGCGCAGTAATTGCTAGTTTTGCCGAACGTAAAGCTGAAATCACCCGCCAATTAACAGCTGCAGCCGCCAAACAAAACCTCAAGCCCATTGATGATGACACCTTGTTAGACGAAGTGACCGCACTGGTAGAACGCCCAAATGTATTACTTGGTCAGTTTGAGGAAATTTACCTAGAAGTGCCGCAAGAATGTTTGATTTTGACCATGAAAGCGAATCAAAAATACTTTCCGCTTTTAGATAGCAACGGCAAACTCACCAATAAATTTTTAATTGTTTCTAACATTACGCCAAACGACC
>JANOWA010000261.1:0-8356 GCA_031417675.1 Methylotenera sp. | reverse complement strand
GGTGACTTTAACATAGCTGGGTAATGGCAGCGTAGTGTGCGCGGCGGTCATGTTGTACATATCATACACCTCGCCACTCGAGGTATTTTTGCCATGATAGCGTTTACCATACCAAGAGGCCACGCCGCGCTCTTTGTATGGTTTGTAGCTGGTCATGGGCGTGTAAACAGCATCAAGCGCTTTATAAGGCTTGTTAGCACGGTCTAGCAGCGCCTCTTTTTTAGGTACGGCATTGGCAATGCTGTCAATATCTTTGGGCGGATTATCACCTGGGCCATCATCTAAATAATAGCCGCCAGGCTTGGTTGATGTTGTAGGCGCCGTTTGCGTACTTGTGCTAGGTACTGGCTTGCTGGCGGCGGGCGGCGCGGGCGCTGATTTAACCGAGCGATTGCCCCCGCAGCTGGCTAAACATAATAAGCCAATCACTACAAATACTTTTAATTTAGTCATTTTACTTTTCTCAACTAGGTTCTAATTTTGCAATCTAATTAGCCTGATGCAACCAATTTTTTATGCGTTTGAATACTCATTAATATACCAAAACTTAAGCATAAGGTTACCATTGAAGTGCCGCCATAGCTAATAAATGGCAGCGGCACGCCTACCACAGGCAATATGCCACTGACCATGCCCATATTAACAAACGCGTAGGTAAAAAAGGTGAGCGTGATGCTGCCAGCCAGTAAGCGGGTAAACGTGCTTTTGGCTTGCGCGGCAATCACCAAACCGCGCGCGATAATCAAACTAAACAACACCACTAACAGCATATTACCGATCATGCCAAACTCTTCGCCAAATACAGCAAAAATAAAATCGGTGGTGCGCTCAGGCAAAAAGTCTAATTGCGCTTGCGTGCCGTTTAGCCAGCCTTTGCCAGTAACGCCGCCAGAACCCAAAGCAATGGTGGCTTGTATGGTGTGGTAGCCTGCACCAAGTGGGTCTTGCGTCGGGTCGATTAAAATTTCGATGCGTTTGCGTTGGTAATCGTGCAGCATCGACCACATAAACGGCAGCATCGCGCCAATACTCACAGCGCCGCCTACTAAAAATTTCCAGCTTAAACCCGCTAAAAACAACACATAAAAGCCAGAGGCTGTAATCAGTAAGGCTGTACCTAAATCGGGCTGTTTAATAATCAGGCCTACAGGAATCAGCAACAACATGCCTGCAATGGCAAAATCGGTGATGCGCGGCGAAGTTTCACGTTTGGCAAAAAACCAAGCCAGCATCATCGGCATGGCAATGCGCATCATTTCAGAGGGTTGAATTTTAGTGATGCCTAAATTCAGCCAACGCCGCGCGCCGTGGCTAACATCGCCAAACAAGGCCACGCCAATCAGTAGTAAAACGCCGAATAAATAAGCGGGTACAGCGATGCTTTCAAGTTTTTGCGGCTGAATATTGGCCACAACCCACATCACGAATAAGGCCACCCCAATATTAATGAGCTGCGCGCTAACGCGCTCAACGCTATGGCCTGATGCGCTATATAACACGAATAAACCGACTAGCATGGTGAATAGTAAACACGCCATTAAAAATGAATCGATGTGCTTGAAAAAGCGTTGAAATAGCTCGCTAATCATAATGTTCATCTTCTGGCGCGTTTATGGCAGGATTGCTCGCAGGTGCGCCTATCGCGCCATTTGGCACGCCAGCGGGAACCGTCGTATTTGGTAGATTGGCATTGGGTTTAGTCACTGTCGAAACAGCTGGTTTTGCGGCGTCGGCAGGAGTTTCAAGCACAGGCAATTTACTCAGCAAATAATAATCCATCACTTTACGCGCAATTGGCCCAGCTGCCGAGCCGCCATGGCCGCCATTCTCCACAATCACCGCCAATGCAATTTTAGGCGCTTCAGCTGGCGCATAAGCGATAAATAGCGCGTGGTCACGATGACGTTCATCAATCGCATTGGCATTGTATTTCTCATTTTGCTTAATGCCCACCACTTGTGCAGTGCCTGTTTTGGCCGCAATACTATAGCCTGCATTGGCACCCACGCTAGCGGCAGTGCCGCCTGGCAAGGTAACATCCACCATGCCAAGCTGAACTAACTCGAGGTTCTTTTCATCCAGTAGAATTTTTTCATTGACAATGGCTTGGGTGAGGCTGGTTGCGCCAGTTTTGGCATCAGTAATAGCTTTCACTACACGCGGTCGCATCGCAACACCTTTATTGGCCAAAATAGCGGTCGCCTGCGCTAGTTGCATCGGCGTAACCAGCGTATAACCTTGGCCAATGCCCGCAATCACGGTTTCGCCCATATACCAAGGCTGTTTATAACGGCGCTTTTTCCATTCTGGCGTTGGCAATAAGCCAGGAATTTCACCTGCAATATCCACCCCACTTTTTTGGCCAAAACCAAAATGCCGTACAAAATCGGTCAGCCTTGTAATGCCTAGCTCCATCGCAAGGCCGTAAAAAAAAGTGTCGCACGAGATTGTAATGGCGCGGCGAATATCCACATTACCATGCCCGCCAGGTTTCCAATCGCGGTAGCGGTGCGTACTATTGGGCAGCGTAAAATAGCCGCCATCGCTGATGCTAAACGGTGGATGGCGTAAACCAGCCTGCAGCCCTGCCAAAGCTGAGAAAGGTTTAAATGTTGAGCCTGGCGGATAAATGCCGCGCAGCGGGCGATTGATTAATGGCTTGTCAAGCGAGTTATTGAGTGCGTCCCAATTGTCAAAGTCAATGCCATCAACAAATAAATTGGGGTCAAACGTGGGCATGCTAACAAAAGCAAGCACCTCGCCAGTGCTGGGTTTAATAGCAACTAAAGCACCACGGCGCTCACCAAAAGCGGTTTCGGCAATCTCTTGTAATTTGCTATCAACTGATAAAATAAGGTTGTTGCCTGATGTGGGCGCTTGGCTAGAAAGTACGCGCACCGCACGGCCATCGGCATCAATTTCTACCTGCTGAAAACCCGTTGTGCCATGAAGTGCGGTTTCGTACGATTGCTCAATGCCGCTTTTGCCAATGTGGTCAGAGCCTTTGTAGTTAGAAAGCAAATCCGCAGCGTCTAAGTTTTGAATGTCTTTATCATTAATCCGCGCGATATAACCCACCATGTGCGCGCCCATTTTGCCAAATGGATATTGCCTAAATAAGCGCGATTTTAATTCTACCCCAGGAAAACGATAGCGGTTGACGGCAAATTGGGCGGCCTCCACTTCGTTTAAGTGCGTGCGCAGCGGAATACTTTCGAAGTCGTGAGTTTCGCCCATTTGTTTATTAAAACGCTTGAGATCGGTGGGGCTCACCTCGACTAATTTTTCAATTTCTGTGATTGTTGCGTCTAAATCATCCACTTTAGACGGCGTTACTTCTAGCGTATAGACAAAAAAATTGTGCGCCAGCACCACGCCATTTCGGTCAGAAATAAGGCCGCGATTAGGTGTAATGGGCACAATTGAGATGCGATTATTTTCAGCCAGCGTTTGATAATAATCGTAGCGTTTAATTTGCAAATAATAAAAGCGCGCGGCTAAAATGCAAAACGCGATTAATACCAAAAGCCCAAGCACCGCTAAGCGCAACTTAAAATTGTGCTGCTCGTTTTGGTAGTTTTTAAGTTCGCGGCTAGATTTCATTGATTAACATTTTGGCCGCTATTTGGTTTTAGGGCGCGTTAGGCCGCCAAACAGCACTATCATCAGTTGCCATAACAATAGCCCGGTGATGATAGGCAAAAAATAATGCCAGCCAGGATTTTCATTGCCTTCGAATAACTTTAATAACAACATAAGCACACGCTCAAAAGTAAGCAATGCCGCAACATAACCAAGCAATTGCCACATGTTAAACAGCACCAATCGCCGCTGATAACTTAAGGCAATAAAAGCGGTGATACTAAAACTTAAGGCATGTTGCCCCAATAAACTGCCAGTCGCTAAATCGACCAACAAGCCTGCAAACCAAGCGGTGCCTACGTTGCAGAGGTTTGGCGCGCGCAACAGCCAATATAAAATAACCACCAGCATGAAGTCTGGCCTAAAAATAACGCCTTGCCCAACCCACGGAAAAAGCTGGCATAACAAGGCCACCAATAAGCTTAAATAAACGCTAATTAGGCTAGTGTGGCGCATTGGCTTTAGCCTTATTTTTTAATGTTTTTAACTTGTCTTTTTTCTGGTTGTTTTTCAGTTCTTTATTTTGGGTGCTAAGATTTTGATCAATAAGCGCCGCTTCGGCGGCTGGCGGCTCATTTTCTTTAGGCGCTGGCAACGCTAGCAATAATAGCTGTAAGTGGTTGTTTACTTCGGCTACTGGCGTGCTGACAATTTTAGCAAAGGGTGATTCTGGATTTTGCTGTATTTTTGTTACCACTGCTACTGCCAAGCCCGCAGGGTAAACACCATCAATGCCTGATGTAACTAATTTATCGCCCACTTTAATATCCACATTGGTGGGCAGGTAGGGGATATCCAGCGTATTATTGCCCTCGCCAAAGGCAATGGCGCGCAGTTGATTGCGCTCAATTTGAATGGGAATTGACAGCTCTTTATCGGTAATGAGCGTGACCTCGCTGGTAAACGGGTAAACGCGCGTCACTTGCCCAATCACGCCTTTAGAATCCACCACCGCTTGGCCCGCCTTAATGTTGTGCTGACTGCCGCGATTCACCACCACCGTGTGCGTAAACGGGTCGCGCCCCATGTGTGAAATTTCGCCTAAAATCGCTTTGGGCTGAATTGGAATATTGCCGCTTAACAAGGTGCGCAGATGGGTATTTTCTGCTTCAATGGTGTTCAAACGTTGCAGTATGACTTTTTGCTCAAACGCTTGTTGTTTCAGCGCGTAATTTTCTTGCACCAAAGCATTATGTGCAGAAAAATATTTTTTGGTATCGCGTGTCCACTCGCTTGGCGCATTGGCGACGACTTCTAAGGGATGCAGCGCGGCAATAAATGCTTGCCGTACTTGAGAAAGATAATTAAGGCGCGCATCAATCGCCATGATGCTGACAGAAAGCGCACAAAAAAACACCATGCGCGAAAACGGGCTGGGGCCACGGACGAAAAAAGCAGGGGTTTGTTGTGCTTCTAGCTTTTGGTGGACACCTTTAAGCATGCCAACGGTTTAAATTGAGTTGATTAAATGGCTTAGGCTTACTCATGCGCAAACACGTTGCCTAGTTTATCCATTTCCTCTAGCGCACGACCACAGCCACGCGCCACACACGTTAGCGGGTCTTCGGCCACAATCACAGGCAAACCAGTTTCTTCCACTAGCAGTCTATCTAAATCGCGCAATAACGCGCCGCCGCCTGTTAGCACCATGCCTTTTTCGGCAATATCTGCGCCTAATTCTGGCGGCGTTTGCTCTAGCGCAGATTTCACCGCGCCCACAATGGCATTTAATGGCTCGGTTAAGGCTTCTAAAATCTCGTTGCTAGAAATAGTAAACTTACGTGGCAAGCCTTCTGCTAAGTTGCGGCCAGTGACTTCCATTTCTAAGACTTCACTGCCTGGAAAAGCTGAGCCAATTTTCTTTTTAATGGCTTCGGCCGTTGGCTCTGAGATTTGCATGCCATAGTTACGACGAATATAGTCAATAATCGCTTGGTCGAATTTATCACCACCAACACGCTCAGATTTAGCGTAAACAATACCGCCGAGCGAGATGACGCCCACTTCCGTGGTGCCGCCGCCAATATCCACCACCATGCTACCTGTCGCTTCTGCCACAGGCATATCTGCGCCAATCGCTGCTGCCATTGGCTCTTCAATCAAAAATACTTGCTTGGCGCCTGCACGCTCGGCCGATTCTTTAATCGCGCGGCGCTCTACTTGCGTAGAACCCACTGGCACGCAAATAATAATGCGCGGACTAGGCGAAAACCAGCGTGCATCGTGCACCTTGCGAATAAAATATTTAAGCATTTGCTCGGTAATGGTGAAATCGGCAATCACGCCGTCTTTCATTGGGCGAATGGCCTGAATGTTAGCAGGCGCGCGGCCTAGCATGCCTTTGGCATCGGTACCCACAGCTAGCAATACTTTTTTGCCACCTGGGCCGCCTTCTGTGCGAATGGCCACCACCGATGGCTCATCTAAAACGATGCCTCTACCACGCGCATAAATCAGCGTGTTAGCGGTGCCTAAATCGTTTGCTAAATCATTTGAAAAGTAACTATTAATGAAACCAAACATATTATTTATCCCGTGCGTTGCTAAACTATCGCGCCATCAATAAAAGCGCGCTTAAAAACCAAGGTATAATAACGTATATTGCAGCAAAAATTAAGCTGTGCTTACACATTGTTACAAACAAACTTTAAAATGACCTTATGGCACTCAATATTACTGATATAAAACGCATCGCGCATCTTGCGCGTATCGAAATAAATGATACAGAAGCAGGCGCAACACTCACCAAATTAACGGGTATTTTAGGCTTAATTGAGCAAATGCAAGCGGTGGATACTACGGGTATTACACCGATGTCTCACTCGCAAGAGTTGGTGCAAAGGCTGCGTGAAGATGTGGTGACCGCAACGAATATGCGCGAGGCTTTTCAAGCCAATGCACCTGTTTTAGGCAATGGCTCAATGGCGCAAGCGGTAGATAGCGGCTTATACCTTGTGCCAAAAGTAATCGAATAAATCATGATTAATAATAGTTTAAAACAACTCGGCCAAATGCTGGCTAAAAAAGAAATTTCTAGCGTTGAAATGACGCAAACTTTTTTAGATCGCATTGCCAAATTTAACCCCAGCATTAACGCCTTTATTGCGCTAGATAACGCTAAAACACTGGCGCAAGCTAAAGCAGCCGATCTGCGTATTGCCGCAGGCAACGCCGCGGCCTTAACGGGCATTCCATTCGCGCAAAAAGATATTTTTTGTGCCAAAGGCTGGCAAACCACTTGCGGCTCTAAAATGCTAGCGAATTTTATAGCGCCTTATGACGCGCACGTGATTAGCCAATTTGATGCAGCAGGCGCGGTGAATTTGGGCAAAACCAATATGGATGAATTCGCCATGGGTTCATCTAACGAAACCAGTTATTTTGGCGGTGTTAAAAATCCGTGGGATTTTGACCGTGTACCTGGCGGCAGCAGCGGCGGCAGCGCAGCGGCAGTTGCAGCAAGGCTATGCGCGGCAGCGACTGGTACAGATACTGGTGGCTCGATTCGTCAGCCAGCCTCACTTTGTGGCTTTACGGGATTAAAGCCCACTTATGGCTTGGTTTCGCGTTACGGCATGATTGCGTTTGCATCATCACTCGACCAAGCGGGGCCAATGGCGAAAAGCGCCGAAGATTGCGCACTCATGCTCAACGTGATGGCAGGGTTTGACGAACGTGATTCCACCAGCCTTAATCATCCCAAAGAAGATTACACGCGTGGTTTGGCGGCGATGCTAACCAATCAGCCGCTTAAAGGCTTAAAAATCGGCCTGCCAAAAGAGTATTTTGCCGATGGCTTGGATGCCAATGTGGGCGCGGTGGTGCAGGCAGCCATTGCAGAATACAAAAAGCTAGGCGCAGAAATTGTCGATATTTCGCTGCCTAACACCAAGCTTTCTATCCCCGTTTATTATGTGCTGGCACCCGCTGAGGCCAGCTCTAACCTATCGCGCTATGACGGCGTGCGTTACGGTCATCGTGCCGCCGAATATGGTGACTTGAACGACATGTACATGAAAAGCCGCGCCGAAGGGTTTGGCGCAGAAGTGAAACGCCGCATTTTGATTGGCACCTATGTGTTGAGCGCGGGTTATTACGATGCCTATTACCTCAAGGCTCAGCAAATACGCCGTTTGATAGCGGATGACTTTGTGCAAGCGTTTAAGCAATGCGACATTATTATGGGGCCAACCGCGCCTTCGACTGCGTTTAAAGCGGGTGAAAAAGCCGATGACCCTGTCGCCATGTATTTGCAAGATGTTTATACAATTGCCACCAATTTAGCGGGTTTGCCTGGCATGAGCATTCCTGCGGGCTTTAGTAATGGCCTACCTGTTGGTTTGCAGCTGATGGGCAATTATTTTGATGAAGCGCGCATGTTAGATGTGGCGCATGCGTATCAACAAGTGACAGATTGGCATACCGCTATGCCAGAAGGATTAGCATAATGGAATGGGAAGTCGTCATCGGGTTAGAGACCCACACGCAATTAAAAACGCACACTAAAATTTTTAGTGGTGCATCCATTCAATATGGCGCTTTGCCCAACACGCAAGCCGATGAGGTGAGCACAGCTTTGCCAGGCGTGCTACCCGTGTTAAATAAACAAGCAGTAGAATGCGCGATTAAATTTGGCTTGGCGATTAATGCAGAAATACCAGCAAGAAGCGTTTTTTCGCGTAAAAATTACTTTTACCCTGATTTACCTAAAGGC
>JANOWA010000260.1:0-7304 GCA_031417675.1 Methylotenera sp. | reverse complement strand
AAAGTATTTTTGACAACAAGCGGCTAAAACACTAGAATTGCGCCCTTGTCTAAAGTTTAAGCAATTAAGCTTTAAAAATAGTTTCATGGTGATGTAGCTCAGCTGGTTAGAGCACAGGATTCATAATCCTGGGGTCGAGGGTTCAAGTCCCTCTTTCACCACCAAATAAAAAGCCACATCTTCGGGTGTGGCTTTTTTATTTCATTTTTTGTGCAAGCAGTAATTAGCAACCTGCTAAGGTGTTGCCTATAATTACAACAATTGAATGACTAAAGTAGTTTTTCTCGTCACATTGCTGTCAATAAAATTGATTAAAATCAACTTATAGGTTAACATTTTGGAACTTGTAGTTATAGAAACTGACAAATATACAGTTACTGCTGTATCAAAGAATGGGAACTGCGAAGTTACAGACTTCCTTGAAGGGCTTGAGGAAACATATCAGGCTTGCGTAGATGGATTGTACGCTTTGATAAGCTTGATTAGTAAAGCGGGTTTACAAGATGTTTCGGCTAAGCTTTCACATTGTGTGAATGAGGAAGAAAAGATTTATGAATTTATTAAAGGTAAACTCCGCCTTTTTTATTTCAAAGGCAAGGGCGACTTGTTAGTGGTTTGCACCGGCGGAGTAATTAAAAAAACTCAGAAAGTGGATGAAAGACAAGTGGCCAGAGCAGTCGCGTTTAAGAAACAATATTTACAGTCCGTTAAAGATGGCACAATAGTATTAATTGAGGACAATTAAATTGAAACTTAACAAAAAAATAGCTGAATACCTTGCTGGCAGAAAACAGCATGATTCTTACTGGGTCGAGCAATTAAAATTAGATTTTTCTATTTCATTAGAAAAGCGCCGTAAAAATGCAGGTCTTTCATATGCCGACTTAGCTAAAAAAATTGGTACCAGCCCTGCTTATATTTCAAAAATATTCAGAGGTGATGCCAATTTCACTATTGAATCAATGGTTAAGCTTTCTAGAGCAACTGGTGGAAAAGTAGATATAAAGATTATTGATGATGGCATGATAGTTGATCCAAGCATTTGGTTTGCAAAAGTCTATCACTTGCCAGCTGCAAATCAGCCAAGAATAAGTTCTAATACTGTTGCAAATTATGAACTTTTAAACAACGATCAGCTAGCAGCTTAATAGTTATTATATGGACAAATTTCCAGTTGAACTCAAACAAGTATATTTCACACGCTCCATAGTTGTGGCTTTGCCTAACTATGAGCTTAAAGAAGCTGTAGTAATTAATTTTCCTCCTCAAAATAATATAAACGTTCAATATATTGAAGGCTCAGACAACGATTATGTTTTTGTAATGCAAACCTTAATGAACGCCGATAAAAACCCACTAGATCCATATATGATTGATATGGAATGTGTTGCTCAACTCCATATTAATAATGAGTTAAGCAAAGACGAGTCAATGAAAGCTGCTACCGTTACTGGACATAGTGTTGTTTATGGTGCAATTCGAGAGGCGGTATCTTGGATTACTGGCCGACATCCTTTTGGGCCAGTATCGCTTGGATTATCTGTCTTAACTCCTACGAAAGCTGACGACAGTAAGACCTATTCAATTACTTAAGTCAATCTAAAACTACAGCGACTCATATACCAATATAAATTAGGCTTGCCAGACGCTTTAATAAAGATGCGCTGTAAAAAAAAGCCCGCGTTTGGCGGGCTTTTTAATCTGTCAAAATTTACTTATTACCTAAACCAAATTAAGCAATGTTTGCGCCTACAACAGCGGCCATTTGCATCATGTCGATGGTTTCGCCTACTTTAATATTGGTCAAATCCGTTAATTTACCTGATTTGCTGGTTGATTTTGTATTTTTAAAAATTGGGTGCAATTTAGCGTCGCATACAATATATTTGCCAGCGTTTTCAGCTTTTCCGTTAACAGTTTTGGTCTGTAATTTGTTGGCTTTAATGTAGTCCCACATTTTTTTAGTGATTTCGGTACGTGGAAGTGAAGTTGCGCCTGTTAGGGCTGCTAGTTCACTTTTCATTTTAACTGGGGTGCTTAAACCTTTTGCTTCTGCCATTTTTTATCCTCAATGTGTTGTGTTGGGTGTTAATGAAATTTTGTTATTGTTCGAGTATGGCACATATAAACAGATATTAGCAAACACATATTTGCAAACTCACCTATGTACAAACAAAAAAGCCCAATGATTTCTCATTGGGCTTCAAATTAGTTTTAAGGCTAATTATTTATTCATTACGTACATTGTCACTTCAAAGCCAAAACGCATTTCAGTCGCTGCTGGTGTTGTCCACATGATCATTTCCTTTTTCAATGTACTCACAACAATATGTCGTGTTCGTATGTTTCACATTATGGGCTAAGTTAAAAATAAGGCACTATGCGCATCACGTAAAGTTGCCTAATGATTTTACTTAAATGTGATTATTTAGTTTCTGCTGGTTTCACTTCTTGACCATTGGCATAAGTGCTGGTGTATTTAACGCTGCCATCCTTATTCCATGCGGTTTCTAGGCCTTCTTTTTTGCCATTTACAAAATTGCCTTCTACGCGCTTTTGGCCATTTTCAAACCATTGCGTAAACAATCCATGCTCGCGCCCTGCCTTGTAATGTGCTTCTAGCTTTAGCTGGCCATTTTCATACCATTGATTCCAAATGCCGTCTTCTTTGTCATCCACATAATTGGTTTGAATATAGGGCTTGCCGCTGGCGTACCAAAATGTTTCTAGGCCTTGTTTCTTGCCTTTTATCACGTTCACCTCATATTTTTGTTTGCCATCGGCGTAATGCTCTATTTGCTTGCCAGTAAAGTTTTTATCAAATATGCCTGTTGCAAAAGCTGCATCGTTGGCAGACATTAAACATAATGCGGCAAAAAGTGTAATCAGTTTTTTCATCTATGTATTATTCTAAAAATTAACATAATAAGATACTAATAAAACCAAAATGTTCCATCAATATATGCTATTAATTTAACGTTTAAACCAAGTTTTGGACAACAATTTTGCCAAGTTTAAGCGCATAATTATTTTTAATTGATTAATTAAGTTAAGGATAACAAATGCAAAACAATCAAGTATTAATTACGGGCGCGAACCGCGGCTTGGGTTTAGAATTCAGCAAACAATATGCAGCCGATGGCTGGCGCGTGCTGGCGTGCTGCCGTCACCCGCAATCTGCGCTAGATCTGCAGGCCCTAGCGGCGGCGTACAGCAACGTAAAAATATACGCCTTAGATGTGGCCGATTTTGCGCAGATTGACGCGTTGGCCGTGCAACTTAAAGACGAAAGTATTGATGTGCTGATTAACAATGCGGGGGTTTACCCTGCTAGCAGTTTTGGCGACACCAATTACGATGATTGGGCAAACGGATTTAAAGTGAATAGCATGGCGCCACTTAAAATGGCGGAGGCGTTTGTGCAACACATTACGCGCAGCCAGCTGAAGAAAATCGCCACGCTTACCAGCAAAATGGGTAGCATAGACGATAATACCAGTGGCGAAAGTTATAGCTACCGCAGTAGCAAAACGGCGGTAAATATGGTGATGAAAAGCTTATCGATTGACTTAAAACCGTATGGCATTAGTGTGGTGACGCTGCACCCAGGCTGGGTTCAGACAGACATGGGCGGACCAAACGGCTTGATTAACGCGCACACCAGCGTGAGCGGCTTGCGCAAGGTGATAGAGCGTTTAAGTTTAAATACGACTGGCCAATTTATTGCTTTTGATGGCAAACCGATACCTTGGTAAGCCCATTTATCGTAAAGCTTATTGCCAACTATTAATATCAGCAGCTTCACCCGTGCCACCGGCAGCGCCATCGTTGCCCAGCGAGATTAAATCATAATCGCCATGCTCGCCTGGCGCTTTATAAATATAAGGATGATCCCACGGGTCATTTGGCACATTTTTTTTCAAATAAGGCCCTTGCCATTTAGCCTCATTGGCTGGCGCAGTGTTTAAAGCCGCTAAGCCATTTTCTGTGCTGGGGTAATGGCCAGTATCAAGCCGATATTGATCGAGCGCTTTGCCTAAAGAATCGATTTGTGCCTTGGCAGTTTTCACTTCTGATTTGCCAATTTGCGCAAAATATTTTGGCCCAACATAACTCGCCAGCAGGCCAATAATCACCATCACCACTAGTAGCTCGAGCAAGGTAAAGCCTGCTTGTTTAATGCGTTTGTTTTTAAGCGCTAATGCTTGATACTTTTTCACACGATTACTCCTTTAATACAATTATTCGATAAAATTGCCTAATATAATCGGCAATTAGCGTTTATCCAGCAAGCCTTTTTCTATCGCAAATGCGGTTAGCGCTGCCGAATTGTGTAGATTTAATTTTTTCATCAGGTTAGAGCGGTGCTTTTCGACCGTTTTAACACTCACACAAATTAAGCTTGAAATCACTTTATTGGTATTGCCTTCAGCGACCAATTTAAGCACTTCGCGCTCGCGGGCAGACAACGATTGCCAAGCCGATTGCGTGTAAGGGCTTACGCTGTCTTTGTAACCATTCACAATTTGATCTGAAACTTCTTGCGATAAATAGGTTTTACCGCTTAGTACCTTGTGAATCGCAGTCATCAGCTCTTCACGTGTCGAATTTTTTAGCACATAACCATCTGCACCAGATTGTAGGCAATCGCGAATATACTCCTCAGCTTTGTGCGCAGTTAACATCATCACTTTAATGCTAGGTTTGCGCTTTTTGATGTCCATTAAGGCTTCTGTGCCATTCATCACAGGCATGTTGATGTCCATTAGAATAAGATCAGGATTTAGCGCCACCGCTTGTCGCACCGCATCTAGGCCATTATCTGCGCCGCACACCACTTCTAACGCAGGGTCAGAAGCAATCATCGTGCTCAAACCTTCGCGCAACAAGGTATGGTCTTCTACAATCATAATCCGATATTTTTTTTGCATTTTTTTCTTAATGTTATATTTTAATTTTTAAGCGCTATTATGGCCTAAGCGCAGAACGCTCAATGCCATTAACAATACCACCAGATGGGCTTTGGCTACGGATTGGCTTGAACACAAATTGCCAATCTGAATATTTTTTTGCCAGCTCAAAATCCGCATCTGCATTAATAAACCCCGTTGTTTTAAATGGCTTTTCTTCAGAAAGGCTGTACACGCCTTGCACGCTTTTATCTGGTCCTGTCACTAAGCCCCAATTACTTTCGTTAGTCATTGGGTCTTGGTAAATCTTGCGCAAAAAACGACTTTTTTTTGCGCCAGCACCTGTCACGCCTAAGTCGTTCGATTCTAGCAAAGCCGCTAAATTAAGCGGGTAACGGCCACCCGATTGCGCATAATATTGGCCAATAGCGGCGCGGAATTGGTGGCCGATAAACAGTAGCTCTTGTTCTTTTTCGCGCTGCATCACGCTGTGCCAAATTTGCGATGCTGCGCCCAGTGCCATCATCATCACGGCCAATATCACCAGCACGCCAATATAAGTAAAACCTTGTTGTTTAACAGAGATTATCGGCTTCATCGCTTTACCAATCAGCGTACGCGGTGCCATCAGCACCATTGCCAGCCGCGCCGCTTTTTACATCGTAAACCGCACCTTTTGCATCGTTGGTCGGCGCAATGATGACCCAAGAAGTGTCACTTTCGGTAATGGGGTCGCGCGGAATATTGCGCAAATATTTTTTTTGGGTTAGGTCTTCTAGCGCGTTGGGATATGCACCAGTATCGCCATAATATTTATCTAATGCCTCGCGCATGGTGGCCAAATCTTGGCGCAAAATAGCCTCGCGCGAGCGATCGACGCTACCAAAGTATTTAGGCACAGCAATAGTGAGCAATAAGGCGATAATCACCATCACCGCCAGCAGCTCAATCAGCGTAAACCCATTGCAATTTTTTAGTTTACTTTTCATGAACAATCTTATTCATTACCAATCTTTATAAGGAATGCCGTTTAAGCCATTGCCTTGTGCCTGCGAGATGACATCAAACACATCATTGCCGCTTTGCGGATTGCTTGCGCTGCTGCTGTAGCTGCGTAATTGCCATGTCTCCTTAGCGGGTATATCATTTGGCGCAAACGGGTCGCGCGGTATTCTGCGTATAAAATATAGTTTTTTTTCATCAGGACTTTTGGCGTCCACCACGCCATCCTCAAGCACCGCTAGTGTTGGCGGGTAGCCTGTTTCATCTACTTTTTTAATCATATGTCCGTCATCATAGGCTTGTTTATAGGCATCGATACTGGTACGAATTTGCCGCAGCGCATGCTTTAATTCTTGCTCTTTATTACGCTGCACAATCACTTCGCCCATTGGCATCGCCATGGTGGCGATTAAGGCCAAAATCACCAGCGAGATGATTAGCTCGATTAGCGTAAAGCCCTTTAGGTAAAAAGTACTGCGTGCTTTCATGTTAAATCAAATTTCTCGATGTATTGAATTGCATGATTTATATTGCCGCTTATTGCAACGGCAAGCCAGGGGTGATTACCGAATCCGATTGTCCAGATCCGTTCTGATTTACTGTGCCACGCGGCACCACGTAGGGCGTGCCATTTGCATTGGTACTAGTGGTGGCGTTGTTGGTGCTAGGCGTTTGCTGCCTAGCTGCTGGCGCAGTTTGCGAAGCGGGCGGCGCAACAGTACCAAAATCGGGATCAACTGGCGTAATGACCAGCCCATTGCTTGGCACAACAATCCTGTTTACGGGTGCTGCATCATTTACAATATTATCAATATCAGCTGGCACCGCCTCTGCCGCGGGGCGCAAAGTACGCGGTTGCTGTGCATTGATGCGTGGTGGAGAAGTCACATTTGCATTAGGTAATAAGCCAGGCGCTTTGTTATCCATGCTGATGCTTTCTATTTTTCGCACCGTAATTGGCCTGCTACGCACCGTGCTGTCAGTGCCAGACCAGTACGAGGCAATATCCGCATCGGGCTGGTGAATATTGCGGATAATGTGCGGCGTGATGGCTAAGATAAGCTCGGTTTTATCTTTGTTACGTGTTTTATCTGTAAACAATCGTCCAAATATTGGTATATCACCAATCCCTGGTACTTTTCTATTGTTCTCGATTTCCTGATTATTGATTAAGCCTGCCAACACTTGTGTTTCACCATCTTTTAGACGCAACACAGTATTGACTGTGCGTGTATTGATGACTGGAGCAGAGGTTATATTATCACCCGAACCAGATGTCACAGTGTTGCCTAGACTGCTCACTTCTAATGCCGTTTTTATACCAACCTCACCATCCATATGAATATCTGGCTCAACCTCTAACTTAAGGCCAATATCAATGTACTGAATACT
>JANOWA010000259.1:0-1759 GCA_031417675.1 Methylotenera sp. | reverse complement strand
CGTGCAAGCTATGTTAATGCTCTTGGCTGCAAGCCGCGCCAGTTCTTGTGTTTCGGGCAGGTTAATCACCGTTAAATTATTCAGTTTTAGCAAGCCTTTACTGTTTTGATCCCACCACATATCGGCAATGCGTCCACCGTAAAGCATCACCACAACTTGGCGCGAGCGGCCACAGGCTTTGCGGATGTCTTTTTCAGTAGGCAGGCCAACGTCCATCCACAGTTGAATCGCGCCCGTTAAATCTTTTTGCCATAAATCGGGCTCTTCGTCATCGCTTAAACCCTTGCCGAACATTAGTGCCTCATGGGCATACAGCGCAAAGCCAATCAGCCGCACCATCACGCGCTCATCGGTTTCAGATGGGTGCTTGGCCAGCGTTAAGCTGTGCTGCGCGTAATATTGCCTGTCCATATCTGCGATGTTCAGGTCAATTTTGTAGATGGTGGATTTAAGCGCCATCGCGCGCTCCAAAAATAGTTGCCATGATGTTATATTCAACGAATTGGTTGGCTTGTATTATACCTTGTAGCTTGCAGGTGCTAGTTTCTGTTAAGCTTTCACTTTTCAAATTTGTAAAGTTTCATCATGGCTCAATATGTAATGTCTATGCTGCGCGTCAGCAAAATCGTCCCGCCTAAAAAAACCATTATTAAAGATATTTCCCTCTCGTTTTTCCCAGGCGCAAAAATTGGTTTGCTTGGCTTAAACGGCTCAGGTAAATCGACCGTGCTACGCATTATGGCGGCGGCAGATAAAGAATTTGAAGGCGAAGTACAATGGCAACCCAATATGAATATTGGCTATTTGCCGCAAGAGCCACAACTAGACGCAACTAAAACGGTGCGCGAAGAAGTAGAAAGTGGCATGGGCGAGGTGATGCAAGCGCAAGCAATGTTAGAGGCGGTATATGCGGCTTATGCCGAGCCAGATGCAGATTTTGACAAGCTGGCTGAGGAGCAAGCCAAGTGGGAAAATATTATCGCCGCCAGTGGCAGCGATTTAAGCACGCAGCTAGAAATTGCTGCCGATGCGTTACGCTTGCCGCCGTGGGATGCGAAAATTGGCCCACTTTCTGGCGGTGAAAAACGTCGTGTGGCCTTGTGCAAATTATTACTTTCTAAACCCGACATGTTGCTGCTAGATGAGCCGACCAACCATTTGGATGCAGAATCGGTGGAATGGCTAGAGCAATATTTGGTGCGCTTTGCAGGCACAGTGGTCGCCGTGACGCATGACCGCTACTTTTTAGATAATGCCGCCGAATGGATTTTAGAGCTGGATCGTGGTCACGGCATTCCGTGGAAAGGTAATTACTCAAGCTGGCTAGACCAAAAACAAGCGAGGCTAGCCTTAGAAGAAACGCAAGAATCATCGCGCCGCAAAGCGCTGAATACCGAGCTGGAATGGGTGCGCCAAAACCCAAAAGCGCGCCAAGCCAAAAGTAAGTCAAGAATCGCTCGCTATGAAGAGCTAGCTAGTACAGAATACCAAAAACGTAACGAAACACAGGAAATTTTTATCCCCGCAGGTGAGCGTTTGGGTGACCAAGTGATTGAATTTAAAGGTGTTTCTAAAGCCTTTAAAGATAGATTGTTGATGGATGAATTAAGTTTTAGCATTCCAGCAGGTGCCATTGTCGGCATTATTGGTCCCAATGGCGCAGGTAAATCGACGCTATTTAAAATGATTATGGGGCAAGAAAAACCCGATAGTGGAGAAGTAACGATTGGCCAAACCGTTAAGCTCGCCTATGTTGACC
>JANOWA010000258.1:0-13681 GCA_031417675.1 Methylotenera sp. | reverse complement strand
ATGACCTGCGCGCACCAGTACGCCGCCATTCAGCGCGGCGAGTGGAAAGATATGACCTGGGCTAACCAAGCTTTTTGCATTGGCATTTTTAGCCACCGCAGCTTTGATGGTTGTGGCGCGATCAGTCGCCGAAATGCCAGTGGTGACGCCAGTTGCAGCCTCAATCGACACGGTAAAATTAGTACCCAAACGCGTCGCATTTTTAAGCACCATCGGTGGCAAACTAAGCTGTTTGCAACGCGCTTCGGTCAGCGTTAAACAGATTAAACCGCGGCCAAATTTGGCCATAAAGTTAATGTGTTTCGCGGTGGCGAATTCGGCCGCAATGACAAAATCACCTTCGTTTTCGCGGTTTTCGTCATCCACTAATACCACCATTTTGCCCGCTTTTATATCGGCGATGATGTCGGTAATTGGACTGATGGATTTAAGCGGCATAAATTTTATTCTCTTGATTTTTAATCACTTTTTTGTAAGTCACTGGCTAAATCACTTGTCTCTAAAGCCCATTCGGCCATGCGCTCAACATAGCGCGCGATTTGATCAATTTCTATATTGACTTGGGCGCCGATGGTTAATTGTTTAAAAGTGGTATTTTGTAAAGTATGCGGAATAATATTCATGCTAAAGGTATCATGCGCCACACTATTCACGGTTAGGCTGACGCCGTTGACGCAGATTGAGCCTTTTTTGGCGATGTATTTGCTAATGGCATGCGGCGCGCGAATCGCTAACAGCCAATTATCACCTAAATCGGTAAACTGCGTCACAACGCCCACGCCATCGACATGACCGCTCACCAAATGCCCACCCAGCCGATCATTTAAGCGTAACGCTTTTTCCAGATTGACAGCGTGCTGTTGATTTAAGCCAACCGTGACTTTAAGCGTTTCGGCAGAAACATGCGTCATAAAATGGGTTTTAGTAAGATGCGTCGCCGTTAAGCAAACGCCATTCACCGCAATGCTATCGCCAATTTGCAGGTCGGACAATGCTAAATGGCTGGCTTCAATACAAAGCGCGACATTATTGCCCGTGACCGTGATTGTATCGATATGGCCAACGGCCTGAATGATTCCTGTAAACATAATGATTATTTTAACAGGAATATTTAATTAGGACTGCGAAAACCAAGGTCTTAAAAATGTTGGCATACATGTTGCACACAAACTTACTGTAAACAACATTAACAAAGTAAGGATTTAACATGTTAGCGATGGTTAAGCAAAAAATTCAATCCGTTTTTCATCATCATCAACTAGAAAAAAATCTAGAGTGGATGAGCGATTTAACGTCAATGGACGAATGTGATGTGCTGGCAGCGGTAACAACGCAGCTGGCTAAAATTCAGCTAACTGCCGATAAAAAACTGCATTCTGATATGGATTTATTGCTAGAAATAGATGCAAAAACCTATCAAACAACGACTAATGTTTTGCGTAAGTATTTGACTACATTAAAATTAAATAAAAATGTAGAGGAAAACGTTTATGCGGCAGCCTATTCTTATTATCGGCAACTTTGCGCAGCCTATACGCAGTTTTTTGATTTATATTTAGCGCAAAATAAAATTGTGTTGAGCCCAGAAAAAGTTAATTTAATTTGTTGTCGCTATTTAAATGCAATGTTTGCCATGACAAAATGGCGTTATTTTGATGACCAGCCAGCGCCTAGCGGCACATGGAAAAATGTGTATAAAGTCATCAACTGTGCCGAAAATTTGGCAATCATGAATACCAATTTATTTTTGTATGATTTTCATAAAAAAGAAATGAGTGTCGCCACATTATTAAAGCAAGGTTTTATGATGGATACGTTGCAAAAAGGTAATTACACGCGTATCCAAATTCAATTGACCGAGCAAGTACTCAAAATATGGGCCAGTAATCCTGTTATCACCACTAAGCATAAAGATGATAAATATCAATTTTTTATTAATATTGAGTCAGACAAAGGCCCAGAGCGTATTCGTGCGATAGAAAAATTTGCCAATTATCGCTTTTGGAAAACCCAGCGCATCGTTGATTTGATAGAAGCTTATTTGTGTGCGGTGATGACGCAAAAAAGCGTGAAAGCGTTTAAATTAGAAAAAATAGCCTCTACTGAAATGATGGTTCAGTTGTTTAAAAAATTGCGGGTCGATTGGTGTGTGGATGGCTATGAGCGCCAGCGCAGAAGTGAAACACGCAACAAACGCAATAAACTCATTAACATTAGTCATGGTTTAGAAGATATTTGCAACCGCTTAAGCGCAGCAAAACCACCATTGAATCGTTGGGCGATGTTTAGTGAGGATGATGGCACGCAGGATGCTGAAATGGCGGCTATGTCTGTTGCTGAAATGTACGCACAACAGCAAAAACCAGTCGCACCGAATAAATTAGGCTCTGAAAATTGGCTAGTAGTGGATGAAAGTGCCAATGGTTTTGGTGTGAATTTAGGTAAATCGTATAACGCTTGGATAGAACCAGGAAAATTAGTCGGCTATATCGTGCCTGACGAACGCGACTTGTTTGTGATTGCAGAAATAAAAAGCGTGCGTAAGCAAGCCGACGGCAACTACCGTGCTGGCCTGCAAATACTGGGCTCGCATAGTGCTTTTGTTCAAATAGGGCGGGTGCAAGATCAAGAACACTTTTTTGCAGACACTAGCGCTGAAGTGGTAAGAGGTTATTTTGTGGATGATGGTGATGATTCAGACCAGTTAAATTCATTTTCTGGTTTATATATTGAATCGCACGGCAATAGTCCGTCGCAGCACGGCTCATTGATTGTCCCTAGAAGCGAATATAAACGCGGCAATAAGCTAAGAATTAATGTGAACGGCGATGATCAAGTGTTTGAAATGGGCTTGCCATTAATGAAGCAGCGTGATTGGGTATGTGTAGCATTGCCCATGTAAGCGACCAAGCTCACTAAAAGTCAATTTTTCATAATAGGCAAAGTATTGGCAGCTTAAAACTGCCTTGGTTTTAATGATATGATTCCGCCTATGTCAATTACTTCCAAATTACCGTTCGAGCTGTTTGTGGGCTTGCGCTATACCCGTGCTAAACGCAAAAACCACTTTATTTCGTTTATCTCACTCACCAGTATGGTGGGGATTGCGCTGGGCGTGGCGGCTTTAATTGTTGTGCTTTCGGTCATGAACGGTTTTCAGGCCGAGCTGCGCAACCGCATATTGGGCGTGGCTTCGCACATTGAAGTGACGGGTGCCAATAACAAACTAGCCAGCTGGCAAACATTAATTCCACGCATTAAACAAAACCCACAAGTGCGTGAAGTCGCGCCCTATATCACCGCGCAGGGTATGTTGAGTTTTGGCGAGGGCGTGCAAGGCGCCATTGTGCGCGGCATTATTCCACTGGCTGAAGATAAAGTGGCCGATTTAGGCAGCCACATGAAAGCGGGTAGTCTAAACGACTTAAAAGCAGGCGAATTTGGCATTATTTTAGGCAGTGATTTGGCCTTTAACCTAGGCGCAACCCTTGGCGATAAAGTAGTAGTAATGTCGCCACAAGGCCAGTTTACGCCAACTGGCGTCGTACCGCGCATCAAGCAATTTAAAGTGGTTGGCTTGTTTCAAATCGGCATGTACGAATACGATGCAGGTTTGGCGCTGATTCACATGGATGACGCCGCTAAGCTTTATCGCATGGATGGCGCAGTTTCTGGCGTGCGCCTAAAAATTGACGATATTGACGATGCGCCAAAAGTGAGCGGCGAGTTAAATCAATCATTATCAACCTCCTTATTAAGCAATGAAAGCAAAGACTTAGCAACAGATGACACTACAACCAACACATTTGGCTCGCAATATTTTGTCACCGATTGGACGCAGCAACACGCTAACTTTTTTAAAGCCGTGCAAATGGAAAAACGTGTGATGTTTATTATTTTGGCCTTAATCGTCGCGGTTGCCGCGTTTAATATCGTCTCTACGCTGGTAATGGCTGTGACAGACAAACGCGCCGACATCGCCATTATGCGCACCTTTGGCGCCAGCCCGCGTAGCATCATGGGCATTTTTATTGTGCAAGGCGCGCTGATTGGCGTGATTGGCACCATCGCTGGCGCGGTGGTTGGTGTGATTATCGCACTCAATATTGACACTATCGTGCCATTTATTGAGGGCTTATTTCACGTACAATTTTTGGCCAAAGATGTGTATTACATCAGCGATTTACCATCAAAATTAGAATGGTCAGACGTTACCACGATTGTACTGATGTCGTTTGGTTTAAGCCTAATTGCCACACTTTACCCTAGCTACAAAGCCTCTCAAATCAACCCTGCCGAGGCGCTTAGATATGAATAATAAGGCTATGAATAGTATTATTGCATGCCAAAATCTCGCCAAAACCTATACGGGGCTTGATGTGGCGGTGCTTAATGGCATTGATTTAAACATCAACAAGGGTGAGCAAATCGCCATCGTTGGCGTTTCAGGCTCGGGCAAAAGTACGCTACTGCATTTGCTGGGCGGTTTAGATGCGCCTACCAATGGAATGGTCGAGCTGGCGGGCAATAATTTAAGCCAATTATCCGAGACGCAAAAAGGCAATTTGCGTAATCAGCACCTGGGTTTTGTGTATCAGTTTCACCATTTACTGCCAGAATTCACCGCGATTGAAAATGTTGCTATGCCCTTGTTAATCCGCCGCATGCCGCGTGAGCAAGCATTGACTTTGGCGATTGAAATGCTTAAAAAAGTCGGCATGGCGCATCGCCTAGAACACATGCCAGGTGAGCTTTCAGGTGGTGAGCGGCAACGCGCTGCCTTGGCACGTGCGTTGGTCACGCAACCCGCTTGTATATTGGCGGATGAGCCAACTGGCAATTTGGATCGCGTCACCGCCAACCATGTATTTGATTTGCTGCTTGATATTAATCAAGCGCAAAATACCAGCTTGGTAGTGGTGACGCACGACTTAGCGCTAGCGGCTAAAATGCAACGCCAATATCGACTTGAAGACGGCAAACTGACGCCGTTTTAGCCGCACTAAAAGCCAATGATAAAGTTTGCATTAGGCTTTGTGTTTGGCGCATGGCTGTTGCAACAACAAGCTGTATTGCCAAGCCTGTACTGGTTGTTCGCACTAATTCCAGCTTTATATCTTGTCGTTAAATCTCGTTCACTTTCATTTCAATACGCCAACTTGCTACAAAAAATTAATATTTTTGTATTGGCAGCTTTATTGGGATTTTTGTGGGCAGCAAGCTTTGCAAGTATGCGCTTACATGACGAATTACCGGCTGATTGGCAGCAAAAAAGTATTAATATAATTGGCGTGATTGCGACGCTGCCCGAAATCACCGAGAAGGGCGAGCGTTTTCAATTTGATGTTGAAAAAATCCTCACACAGGGCGCAAAAGTACCAAAGCATATTTCGCTTAATTTTTATGGTGAAAGCAATAGCCCTATTGTTATTAATCAATTTCAAGCAGGCGAGCGCTGGCAGTTTACGGTAAAACTTAAACGCCCGCACAGCACTTACAACCCGCATGGGTATGACTTTGAAGGCTGGGCGCTAGAGAATAATATGCGTGCCACGGGTAGCATTAGCAATAAAAGTGGCTACAAAAAATTGAATAATTTTGTGTGGCGGCCCAGCTATTTGGTTGAACGCGCACGCGAAAAAATGGGTAATTATATTAGCCAAACGCTAGCTAATAAGCCATATGCAGGCGTGATTCGCGCGCTGGTGGTGGGCGACGATAGCCAAATTACGCAAGCGCAATGGAGCGTGTATTTACGTACTGGTGTGAATCATCTCATGAGCATTTCTGGCCTGCATATTACCATGTTGGCGGGGCTGGCATTTGCAATTGCCGCATTTAATTGGCGGCGCATGCCTAGTTTGGTGTTGCGCATGCCCACACGCAAAGCGGCAACCATTATTGGCTTAATTGTCGCAGTTTTGTACGCGCTGCTGGCAGGCATGTCGGTGCCCACGCAGCGCACTTTAATCATGCTAGCTACTTTTGCCTTGGCTTTGCTAAATGGCAAAAATTTAGGCATTGCACGCGCGTTGGCAATAGCGTTATTGGTGGTGGTGATAGTTGATCCGTGGGCGAGCATTTCGGCAGGATTTTGGCTATCGTTTAGTGCCGTTGCAATCATTGCTTATGCGAGCGTTGGCAGGCTAGCTGCAGCACATTGGTTGCGTGAAGCCATACATACGCAATGGGCGATTACATTGGGTTTGCTGCCTTTGTTGATTGTGTTGTTTGGGCAGACTTCCATTGTTTCGCCTCTGGCCAATGCGTTTGCAATTCCCATTATTAGCTTAATCGTCGTGCCATTGGCTATTTTAGGTGCTGTCATTCAGGTGGATTTTATTTTGCAGGTGGCGCATTTAGTCTTAGAAATTTGCATGCAAGGTTTAAGCTGGCTGGCAGCTTTACCTACATGGCAGCAAGCTGCACCGCCAATGTGGGCGCTGGTTTCAGCCGTATTTGGTGTATTGTGGCTGCTGTTGCCACGCGGCTTTCCACAGCGCTGGCTAGGTTTGGTGTTGCTATTACCGCTATTTTTTGTGCATTCAACACGGCCTGAAATGGGCGCAATGCAAGTCGCGGTGTTAGATATTGGCCAAGGCTTAAGCGTAGTAGTTAAAACCGCCAAACACACTTTTTTGTATGACGCAGGGCCAAAATATAACGAGCAATCGGATGCAGGCGGGCGCATTGTGCTGCCGTATTTGCGCGGCGAGGGCGTAACAAAACTAGACGGCTTTATGGTGAGCCATAATGACATTGACCACAGCGGCGGCGCGGCTTCTGTACTTGAGCAAATGCCCATTACTTGGTTTGCTAGCTCGTTTACGGAGTCTGACGTTTTGACACTGCCGCCAAATGCGCTAAAATGCTTTGCAGGCCAGCATTGGCGCTGGGATGGTGTTAGTTTTGAAGTGCTGCAACCCAGCTGGCAAAGCTATGAAAACACAAGCATAACTGATAATAATCGCAGCTGTGTGGTGAAAATCACTAGCCAGTTTGGCAGTATTTTACTCACAGGCGATATTGAAGAATTTGCGGAAGCCAGCATGCTAGCAGCCAATAAAAACGTACTTGTTAGCGATATACTCATTGCCCCACACCACGGCAGCAAAACTTCTTCTACCGTCAATTTTGTACAAGCGGTTGGCGCAAAGCAGGTTATTTTTACAGTGGGCTATTTAAACCGATTTAAGCACCCAAAGCCGATGATAGAAAAACGCTTTGAGGAAAGCGGCGCGCGGCTCTATCGCTCAGATTACAACGGTGCGATACTGATCGACTTCACAAGAAAATTGCCCATTCAAATACAGGCTTGGCGGCAAGCGCAGCCGCGATATTGGCATGACAACTATCATTTGGGTGAAAATTAAGCACTTCGGTATAAATGTTAACTAAAGAAACTTGCCGAAACGCCCGCTTCCAGCTAAAGTAACGGGAGTTTTAAATGTTTAAGGGGTATTGCTGTGTGGGAAATTATTAAGGCCGCAGGTTGGCCAATTTGGCCGTTGATTATTGCATCAGTTATTGCATTGGCGATTATTGGCGAACGTTTTTTTGCCTTGCGGCGCGATCTTGTTGCGCCTAGCAATTTGTTACCAGAAGTGCAAAAATGGCTGGGGCAGGGCGGCGTAACAAAAGAAACCCTAAATAAACTAGAGCAACACTCGCCATTAGGTCAAATTTTTGCCAGTGCGCTATCGAACGCTAAAAACTCACGCGAAGTAACCAAAGAGGCCATAGAGGAAACTGGTCGTGCAGTTGCGCATAAATTAGAACGTTATTTGCCCATATTAGGCACCATAGCCACAGTGGCGCCCTTACTTGGCTTGTTAGGTACGGTAATCGGCATGGTCGAGTTATTTGGCTCGTTCACCAATAGCGGCCACGATGTAGCGCAATTTGCGCGCGGCATTTCGGTTGCGCTGTACAATACCGCGGCTGGTATTGTGGTGGCGGTGCCCGCGATGATTGCGTATCGCTATTTCCGCAGCAAAGTAGATGATTTGCTGGTAGATATGGAGCAGCAAGCCATTAAATTGGTTGAAATCTTACATGGTCAGAGAAATTAAAAAGGTTTCATTCAGATGAATTTTCAACGCGGCAGACGTCATGAAGAACTCGAGATGAATCTCGTGCCTTTAATTGATGTGTTATTGGTGATTATTATTTTCTTAGTGGTTAGCGCAACCTTCTCACGTACCAGTGAGTTGCAAATTAACCTGCCAACTGCTGAGGCTAATAGCCCGCAAGATAAACCGTTGGTGGTCACGGTCGAAGTGGATGCTACTGGTCGCTATATGGTCAATGGTAAAGCGGTTGATAATGCGGATGTAGCGAGTATTGCCAGCGCACTCACACAAGCTGCGGGCGATGGAAAAGAGCCAACAATCGTGATTAACGCCGACGCAAAAACTACGCATCAAAGTGTGATTAATGTGATGGAAGCCGCGCGCCAAGCCAATTACACGCATATTACCTTTGCCACGCAGATTAGTACAGAATAGGCTTGTCGCGCTGTCACATTTTATAATTTTTGTCTTTTCATCCATATTCGGCGTTTAGTTTTAAACTTTGATGCATGTCGAAACCCAATAGTCACCCCGATAAACCAGCGCATATCGCCAACGCAAAAATGTTGTATTTGCGCTTGTTGCGCTATGCTTGGCGCTACAAGTTTGTGTTTGCGCTGGGTATTTTTTCACTAGTCGTTTTATCCGCCACCAACACGGGCTTTTTGGCCACCATTAAGCAAGTGACCGATGAAGGTTTTGTTAAGCAATCGCCAGACAAAATGCGGCTATTGCCTTTTATGTTGTTCGGGCTAATGGCTTTACGCGCCGTTTCAGGCTTTTTTTCCAATTTTTCCATGCGCTGGATCGCACGTCGTATCGTCGAGGCTTTGCGCCGCGATACGTTTAAACAACTGATGCAACTGCCGGTTAGCTTTTACGATGCAAATTCCGCAGGCTTGATTATTTCTAAACTCACTTATGATGCCGAGCAAATGTCTGGCGCGTGTACCAAAGTGGTATTAACGGTGGTGCGAGATGCGTTAACAACGGTGGGCATTTTGGGCTATATGTTATATTTGGATTGGCGTTTAACGCTGATTTTTGCCTTAGTTGCGCCAATTATGGCGTTTTATTTAAAGAAAATGACGCCAAAATTACGCGAGGCGGGCAAATACGTGCAGCAATCGGTCGGCGAGATGACCAAGGCGGCTGAGGAAGCCATTGCTGGGCAACGCATTGTGAAGATTTTTGGCGCGACTGATTTCGAATTTAAGCGCTTTGCCAGCGTTGCGGGTAAAAATCGCCATATGCAAGTGCGCTTGGCGCGACTTTCCAGCTTAAACAGTATGGTGGTCGAGCTGCTGGCTGCGGTTTCGCTGGGCTTGGTTGTTTACTACGCGGTCGGCCGTTTTAGCGCGGGTGAATTTGCCGCATTTGTGGGCGCGCTACTTATGTTGATTGCGCCGATTAAAAATTTAACTGCGGTGAACGAAGATTTACAAGTCAGCTTATCGGCCGCGCAAAGCGTGTTTGAGGTGATTGATACGCCAGCCGAAATGAATGAAGGCGATAAAACCATTAACCGCGCGCAAGGCGCAATAGCGTTTAAAAACGTGACGCTTAATTACGCCAACACCAAAAAACCTGCGTTGAATAACCTTAGTTTTACAATTGCACCAGGCGAAAAAGTGGCGCTGGTTGGGCGTTCTGGCGGGGGAAAAACTACACTGGTGAATTTGTTACCGCGTTTTTACGAGCTGCAGCAGGGCTTGATTATGCTCGATGGCATAGATATTCGTGCGCTAGAGCTTAAAAACTTACGCAGCCAATTTGCGTTGGTAAGCCAAGATATTATTCTGTTTAACGATACTATTTTTAATAATATTGCCTATGGCGTGCTGCGCGATGCCAGCGAGGCGGAGGTGATTGCCGCCGCCAAGGCTGCGCATGCTTGGGAGTTTATTTCGCAGTTGCCCAATGGCCTGCAAAATGAAATTGGCGACCGCGGCGTGCGCCTTTCTGGTGGGCAACGTCAGCGCATTGCCATTGCGCGTGCCATATTGAAAAATGCACCTATTTTATTGCTAGATGAAGCGACCAGCGCGCTAGATACTGAATCGGAGCAACACGTGCAAGCCGCTTTAGATACTTTAATGCAAAATCGCACTTCGATTGTCATTGCGCATCGCCTTAGTACGGTAGAAAACGCCGACAGAATTTTGGTGATGGATAAAGGTGAAATTATCGAATCTGGCAGCCATGCGCAATTACTGGCGATGAATGGTTATTACACAAAACTGTACCAAAAAGAGTTGGAGTAAATTTTTAAAACCATGCCCAGCTTGACGCAAGAGGTAATTGAAACAGCTTGGCGACACAAAAATGCCTTGTATTATTGTGTGCTAAAGCCGCTTTCTTGGCTGTTTGCGCTAGTGACTTCTGTTCGGCGTTTTGCGTACAAAGAGGGATTTTTTAAATCTCACTCGCTGCCCGTACCAGTGATTGTGGTGGGCAATATTAATGTAGGTGGCAGCGGCAAAACGCCTGTTGTGATGTGGCTAGTCGATCAACTAAAAAAAAATGGCTACAGCCCCGCCGTCATTAGTCGCGGGTATGGTGGCAGCGTTAAAGCGCCAACCAGCGTTAATGCAAGTACGCCAGCCAGTTTAGTGGGCGATGAGCCAGTGCTAATTAAAAATCGTTGCAGTTGCCCTGTTTGGGTTGGGGCGAATCGGGTTGAGGTTGCGACCGCATTGTTAATGGCGCATCCTGAGTGTAATGTGATGATTAGTGACGATGGCTTGCAACACTATCGCTTAAAACGTGATGTTGAGATTGCAGTAGTCGATGCAGAACATCACCAGAAATATGCCCGATTATTGCCAGCAGGCCAATTGCGCGAGCCGCTGTCACGTTTAAATAATGTGGATGCGATTGTGTGTAATGGTCAAAAATCGGATGAAGCTTTTTATCAAATGCAGCTGGTTGGCGACAAGTTTTACAATTTGGCTGATGTTGAAACGCACGCCGTTGCAGCAGATTTTAAGCGAAAAACCATTAAGGCTATGGCGGGCATTGGCAAACCCGCACGTTTTTTTGAGCATCTGCGGCAGTTGGGGATGACATTTGTGAGCGTGAGTTTTGATGACCACTATGCATTTAGCGCGCAAGATTTAGCCAACATAGATTGCGATGTGCTGGTAATGACGGAGAAAGATGCCGTAAAATGTAAGCCATTCGCGCAAGCCCATCATTGGGTGCTGCCAGTGGAGGCGAGTATTGACGCGGCTTTGCTGCCGCTCATATTAGCTAAGTTAGTTTCTTCAAAAAATTAGTTTTGGTAAAACTAATCAGTGAAAAGGAGTCAATATGGACACAAAGCTACTGCAAATTTTAGTCTGCCCCGTCACCAAAGGGCCGTTGATTTACGATAAAAAAGCCAACGAGCTTATTTCAAAATCAGCGCGATTGGCTTATCCTATTCGTGATGGCATCCCCGTGATGTTAGAAGACGAAGCCAGAAAACTCGACCCCGATAAGAAGATTGATTAAGTGACATTTAAAGTGGTGGATTTTAAGATTGCAGATTTTAAAATTGTCATTCCAGCGCGCTACGCCAGCGCGCGCTTGCCAGGCAAGCCGCTATTAGATATTGCCGGTAAGCCAATGGTGATAAGGGTTGCAGAACAAGCCGCCAAAAGTGGTGCGAGTGAAGTTGTGATTGCAACGGATTTTGAAAAAATCATGCAGGCCGCGTCCGAACACAATATTAAAGCCGTGATGACCAATATTAATCATGCTTCTGGCACCGATAGAATCGCCGAAGTGGCGCAAATATTAGGCTGGACAGACGATGAAATAGTGGTCAATGTACAAGGCGACGAGCCTTTAATCGACCCTGAGTTAATCAAAGAAGTCGCGCAACATTTAGCCAATAGCCAAGATGCGGTGATGGCGACCGCGTGCCACGCCATTCACGATGAAGCGAGTTTTCTTAACCCAAACATTGTAAAAGTGGTGCTAGATTCACACGGCAACGCGCTATATTTCAGTCGCGCGCCCATTCCGTATCCGCGGGATGATGCGTATAAAGCCAATATCCAAGCGCATCGCCACATTGGCATTTATGCGTATAGGGTTGGCTTTCTTAAAAAATACGCAGAATTAGCCGTAACAGAATTAGAAAAAATTGAAAGTTTAGAGCAATTGCGCGTGTTACATCACGGCTGTAAAATTGGCGTGACGGTAACTGAGAATGCGCCTGCAAGCGGCGTGGATACACAAGAAGATTTAGATTACGTTAGAAGTATTTTTAAAATAACATAAGTTTTACTGCTGGGGTTCTAGTAGCCTAACGTTCAGGGTGCGCTTAATATGCCACTTAGTAGGTTCACCCCTAAAATACCACCACTCAAAATAAAGGTAATCATTTTCTGTATGAAAAGATGGCTCATTGAAATATTCTACAAAACCGTTTACTTCTTCTGGTTTTTTGAAGGCAAGTCTATATAGAAAATCGCCAGAGCTAGTATATTTAGTAACTGTCATTGCATTAGGTATTTCTAGGTGGGCAACAAACCAAATATTATCACCTTCACAAACTCTTTTTGCGCCACTATGAATGTCAAACTCGCTATATGGAACGTTTTTTTGACCTGTGGAGTCTTTTGCAAAACGTTCTATAACAAATAAATCTTTTGTTGTTACTTGTTTGAATAAAGACCTACAGTAGTCATCCCGAGTTCGGCTATAAACCATATCTTCCCATTTATCATTACTTACGACTAACTCTGGTTGCAAGTCTTTAGTTTTTAAAATCTCTAATGAAACAAATTTGGGGGCGGGCAGTTTAACTTTTGATGAAGGCGCTTGCCTAGGTGGCCGACAATCGCCAGACCTCCGTTCATTCTTATAACCCACTTTACCGCCATACTGCCAATCATCATAACTTCTTGGGATTTTTGTTTGAAAAAAACTAGATCCATTATCAGAATACCCAATTGAATTATGCACTTGATCCTGTGTTAGGTCTCGTAGAGACCTCCACTTGCCATCAATAATTCTGTAATTTTGAGCAGAATAAGGATCCGAGTATTGAGGGAAATTATCAGGAAATTTCGGAGATAGGTTTGCGTTTTTTAAAATGATAGGAAATTGCTCAACAGGGATTGGTTTCCATTTGCTATTTTCGTATTTTAAGAATATATATGGCATGTCTGGGCACCCATATATTTTTTCTGTGTCATTATTTGGCTGCCCTAATACAACCAGATATGCAGTCTTATCTACAATATCAAGCATGATAGGATTGTAGTATTGCTCACCCTGCCATTTGATTATTTCTTGGGTATCAGGGTTTTTAAATTTAAACCAATATTTATCAGGCCAGCTATCAAAAAAACGGGGATATCCTCCGCCATCAGAAATAAACTGAAACGTATAACCTACTTCACGTTCCAATTTAATTATCCTGTCATCGTGCATTACAACATCTTCACTCCAAGCTTCTGTACGCGTTGCATGGTTGCATGCCGATAAAGATATAGTGAGAAGTAATAGTAAAAAAATCCTATTAATAACCCAAGTAAATTTCATCCGTAAGGTTACGGTTAAACCGCGCTCTCGCCCGTTTCACCAGTTCTAATCCTTACCACTTGCTCCACCGC
>JANOWA010000257.1:0-6249 GCA_031417675.1 Methylotenera sp. | reverse complement strand
GCCGTTTTTATTGGCTTGGCGATTGGCTCTGGCTTTGCTTTGTTGTGGCCCATGTTGAATCGTGGCGCGGGTGGCGCGGCCAATATCAGCGCGACTGAGGCGGTGTTGCTGCTTAATCGCAGCAAGCCACTCATTTTAGATGTGCGTGATGCGGCCGAGTTTGCAGCGGGGCATATTTCAGGCGCAAAAAATATTCCCGTGGTGGAGCTTGCTGGCCGTATTAAAGAATTAGATAAATTTAAAGATAAACCAATTTTGGTACATTGCCAAAAAGGTGTACGCGCTAAAACCGCTTGCGGTATTTTAAAAGCGCAACAATTTATGCAGCTAAACAACCTTGCTGGCGGCTTAGATGCTTGGGCTGAAGCGAAATTGCCCCTAGTGAAAAATGGCATAAAAGATAGCGTAAAAGGCTAAAAATGATGCACGAGAATAAGCCCAATATCGTCATGTACACTACCGCCTATTGCCCCTATTGCAGCAATGCAGAGCGGCTATTAACCAGTAAAGGCGTGCTAAATATTGAAAAAATTCGCATTGATTTGCAGCCAGAGTTGCGCCATGAGATGATGCAAAAAACTGGCCGCCGCACCGTGCCGCAAATTTATATTGATGACAAGCATATTGGCGGTTTTGATGAGCTGCGCGCGCTAGATTTGGCGGGTGGTCTAGAGCCCTTGCTGGTAAAAAAATAATTTGATGAACAAAACGCAATAAAAAGCTAAAATATTGAATTGGCACTCATTTTAATCACCACATTATTTCGATTTAGGAAAAAATCACATGGCAAAAGACAATAAAACCGCAGCAAAAGAGGCCGCGGCCACACCCAATCAAGCAGATGCAAATGCGCAACCAGGCTTTGCGATTGAAAAGCTTTACGTTAAAGATGCGTCATTAGAAATCCCGAATGCACCGCAAATTTTTACCGATCGCACGCCGCCACAAGTGAGTGTAGAGCTGGGCAATAGCGCACAAAAGCTAGATGAAGGTATTTATGAAGTGGCGATTAAAGTCACATTAACCTCAAAAATTGCCGACAAAGTGGCGTTTTTGGTAGAAATTACGCAAGCGGGTATTTTCGGTATTCGCAACGTGCCAGATGAAAACATGGAAATGATCTTGGCGATTACCTGCCCGAATATTTTGTTCCCCTATGCGCGTGAGGCGGTATCTGATTTAGTCACCCGTGCAGGTTTTGCGCCCGTGTTGCTAAACCCAATCAACTTTGAGGCGCTGTACATGCAACAAAAAGAGCAAGCCGCTAATGCTGCAAAAGCCAACTAAATTGTGCCACAAGCTAGGCTGGCTTTTGTTTAGCCTAGCATTTTCTCTGCCTGCTAATGCGTTAGAGTTTCGATCGATTGCGCCCACAAAGGCCATTTTGTACGATGCGCCATCGTTAGAGGCCGATAAACTTTTTATTCTTGGTCAAGCGTACCCTGTTGAAATTATTGTTAATTTAAATAATTGGTTAAAAGTACGCGATGCGTCAGGCGGTTTAAGCTGGGTTGAAAGTAAATCGCTCAGTAATAAACGCACCGTGCTGGCGTTAGTCAAAACCGAGATTAAATTGGCCGAAGATCCAACATCTGCGCTAGTGGCCACGGTAGAAAAAGATGTGGTGCTAGAGCTTTTAGAAAATCGCCAAAATGGCTGGGTAAAAGTAAAACACCGCGATGGCATTATAGGGTTTGTGCCTGTTGCAAGCGTTTGGGGCGTTAATTAATTGGCAAAAATAGCAGTTTTGGGCGCTGGCGCGTGGGGCACGGCGCTTGCGATGCACATCAGCAATCAGCATCAAGTTAGCCTATGGGCGCGCAATGCAGGCCACGTATCTGGCATGCGCAAAGCGCGCGCTAATCCACTTTATTTGGGCGATTTTCAATTTGGCGAGAATTTACAAGTTGAAGACGATTTAGGTGCGGCGATTGAAGGCGCAGACCTTATTTTGTCCGTTGTACCAACAGCAGGTTTTCGACATATTCTGCAAGAAATCAACCAGTTAAAATCCACCAAGCCAATTATTTGGGCGCACAAAGGGCTAGAGCCGCAAACTGCCAAATTGCCACATGAAGTTGCGCTTGAAGAGTTGGGGGCGAATCAACATTGGGGCGCGCTATCTGGCCCAAGTTTCGCGGCCGAGCTAGTACGCGGCCTGCCAACGGCCGTGACATTGGCAGCCAATGACGCTGATTTTGCCTTGCACGCCGCCAATTTAATTCATGGTGATAATTTGCGGGTGTATAACAGCACCGATGTTGTCGGCGTATCGGTCGGCGGCGCAGTTAAAAATGTGATGGCGATTGCCGCAGGTATTAGTGACGGCATGGGTTTTGGCAACAACGCGCGCGCCGCCATGATTACGCGCGGCCTAGCAGAAATCACCCGTTTTGGCGTAGCATTAGGCGCAAAAACTGAGACCTTTATGGGCTTGGCAGGCGCAGGTGATTTGATTTTAACCTGCACTGGGCAATATTCACGTAACCGCGAGGTTGGCCTGCAACTGGCTTCTGGCAAGGCGCTGGAAGATGTGCTGGCAGGTTTAGGTCACGTAGCCGAAGGTGTTAACACTGCGCGTGAAGTGATGCGCCGCGCTGATAGCATGGGCATTGATATGCCGATTACCTTTGAAGTGAACCAAGCATTGACGCACGGAAAATCAGCACGCGAAGCAGTCACCGACTTACTTGGCCGTGAGCAAAAATCTGAATTGATTTAGTGTTTTTATCCCCTCACCATTTAGGGGGAGGGCTAGGGTGGGGGTAAAAGCCATCAATGTAAACTTACATATTATTCCTTCAAGCACCACCCTCAAAACTAACTTGCCGCCAAGCCTCATACAACAATACTGCCGCGCCATTGGATAAATTTAAACTGCGGCTATCTGGCAACATCGGCAAGCGCAGCCTATATTCTGGCGCAAAGCTATTGCGAATTTCATCAGGCAGGCCGCGCGTTTCAGGGCCAAACACAAATACATCACCCGCTTTAAATTGCACATTGGCATAGTTTTGGCTGCCTTTGGTGGTAATCGCAAATAAGCGACGGCCAGTCATAGCAGCTGCAAAATCTGCCCAATTTTTATGCAGCGTTAAATTCGCATATTCGTGATAATCCAAACCCGCGCGTTTTAGTTGCTTGTCTTCTAACTTAAACCCTAGCGGCTCAATTAAGTGTAAAGCCGCACCAGTGTTGGCGCACAGGCGAATGATGTTACCCGTGTTGGGCGGAATTTCGGGTTCAAATAGGGCGATTGTAAACATAATTGTCGTTTAATTAAGTAGAGTTATTGTTATTTTTTTAATGAATTCATGAAGCCCTGTACGATTATTGCTTCAGAAGGGTCATTGATTTTATTAAATGTTTCTAGACTGAGTTGATAACTGACTTTAGCTTTTTCTAACTCACCTTTTTTTTCATAAATTACCCCTTGAGCTTTGTAACATAATCCAATTTCTGGCTCAAAACCTTCTTTTTTTGCTAAGTCTATGCATTTATTAGTAAACTTAAGTGCTTCATCTCGATTTTTATAAACATTATAAAATATTGCTAAGTTGTGATAATTGTCCACTATTCCAATATTACGCTTTAAACTTTCATTAATAGATAACGACATTAATGTGGAGTTTATGGCGTTTGGCCAATCCTCAAGAATGCTGTAATAAGCACTTAAAACCTGTAAGTTAACAGCCATTGCTTCAGCATTGTTTTTGCTAAGTTCCATAGATAGTTGAATATATTTATAAGCCTCACTTAAATTTTGCACTTCAGGTTCTAAAAATAATGAGGCTAAGCTACCGTAATTTTGTGCTAAACCTAAAGTATTTTTTGATTCTTTGTTGATTTTAATAGCTTTGTTTTGGTATTCAATTGCAAACTTAAACTTTTTTTGTGTTTTATACATAACTCCAAGATTGGAATACGAAATGGCTTTGTATAAATTATTATTATGATCTTCACCATACTTCACAACTTTATTAAGGTAAATTTCAGCGTTAATATAATCGCCCGTTCTTAAGAAAAGTAGCCCCAACATATTTGATGCATCAGGGTTATTGGGGTCTAATTCTGATGCTCTGCGATACGCGTCTATAGCTTCTTTAGTGTTACCAAAATACGCCAATGAACCTAAGTGAATAAAAGTCTTTGCACCTTCCTTGGCATTACTTTCGACATTTTTTGTAGTTTCGCTTAATAATTTTTTTGCTTCAGTAGTATTACCAAGAGCGAGTGCATTTAATACGGATTCATTTTGTGCTTTTGTACCGTATTGACCTTGAGAAATAGCAATTATGGTTTCTTTTAGAGATTTAATAACTACATCTTTTTCGTCAATAGCACCTTGCTTTAGGTAAACTTCACGTTCGTATTTTGAAGTCAAAGCTGAGACTATTTCTGCGATCTTCTCTGGACTAGCGCCAACATTTATATCACGTCCAGCAACGTTAGTATCAGCCACGCTGGTAATTGGTGCATTAATTTCTATAGCTTTGGGTGGTGTGCTAAAGAAATCTTTAATTAATGGGATAACTCCAAAAGCTAGGGTAGCTAAAACCCCAATCGCGCCAACTTTGTAAACATTTTGTTTGTCAGAAATCCATTTCCATATATTCACATATAAATTCGTAAATTTTTTATATAAAGTTATTTTTGAGTAATTAGTCATAGTGTTTAGATTTATAAATAATTTATTATGATTTTTAGCTATTTATGTGGCAAAGTCCGAGCGATAACCCAACATTCTACATGGCTTGCACCCGCTTTTTTTAAAGTTTTAGCAAGCTCGTTTAGGCTGGCGCCTGTGGTCATTACGTCATCGACGACGGCGATTCTTTTACCCTGAAGTTTATCAAGTTTGTCGGTATTCACTTTAAAAGCGCCTTTAATGTTTTTAACACGTGCTTTAAGTGGCAGGCTAGCTTGTGGCGGAGTTAGGGTTTGTCTTTCTACGCTTTTGTAATCTAATTTTTCTCGTGCATTTTTTGTTAAAACCTTAGCAATTTCAAGTGCTTGGTTAAAGCCGCGCTCTTTTAATCTTTGCGGGTGCATGGGCATGGGGATGATTATATCGATATTTTCTAGGGCTACTTTTTCGGTCAAAAACTCGCCAAAAGTGTCGCCTAAGTTAAGCATGTTGCCGTATTTATAGCGCAGCATCATGGCGTCGATTGGGTAGGCGTACAAAAATACGGATATAGTCGCGTCAAAATCGGGTGGGGAGTTTAGGCAGCTGCCGCAAACTGTACCGCTCGAAGCCAAACCACATTGCGGGCAGCTGGTGTTTGGGTGCCAAGGCAGCTCATTTAGGCATGCCTTGCAGACCACATGGTTGCTGGCTTGTGGCGATGCGCATAACAGGCAATTTTGCTTAAAAATAAGCGTTTTCAAAACACCAAGTTTTGACAATTGACTATTTTTTAACCATTTGTTTAGCATTTGCGTAAGTTTGTCTTTACAGCTTATAATTGCCTTATTAAATCAGTTACATACAAAGGTTAAGTCATGCTCAAAAGCACAGAAGAAGTCACGCAAAACCCTGTTAACACATCTATTATAA
Organism: Methylotenera sp.; assembly: GCA_031417675.1. Lineage (GTDB taxonomy): Bacteria > Pseudomonadota > Gammaproteobacteria > Burkholderiales > Methylophilaceae > Methylotenera_A. The sequence continues at coordinate 689 of JANOWA010000257.1, read as the reverse complement.
ACACAGAGTTGCTTAAAGCTTGTAAAACTGAGGCTGGTCTGTCGAATCAAGACAATGTGAATCGCTGGCGTGTGGACGAAATTGTGGCTTTATTTGAGCTGCCGTTTAGCGATTTAATTCACAAAGCACAAACAGTGCATCGCGAAAATTTTGATGCAAACACTGTGCAAGTCAGTACATTATTATCCATAAAAACAGGTGGTTGCAGTGAGGATTGCGGCTATTGCCCGCAGGCAGCGCGTTACCACACCGAGGTAGAAGACGAGCCGTTGATGAAGTTAGAAGATGTGCTGGTTGCCGCAAAAGAGGCACAAAGTAGTGGCGCAACCCGCTTTTGTATGGGTGCGGCTTGGCGCGGGCCAAAACAGCGTGATTTAGAACCTGTATTAAAAATGATTCAAGAGGTGAAAGCGCTGGGTTTAGAAACTTGTGCCACTTTGGGCATGCTAAAAGAAGGCCAAGCTGAGCAATTAAAAGATGCTGGGCTAGATTTTTACAATCACAACCTTGACACCGCACCCGAGTTTTATGGTGATGTGATTACTACCCGCACTTATCAAGATAGGCTTGATACGCTAGGGCGTGTGCGTAATGCGGATATTCACGTGTGCAGCGGCGGTATTATTGGCATGGGAGAATCGCGCAACCAACGCGCAGGTTTGTTGGCGCAATTAGCAAATATGGAAATT
>JANOWA010000256.1:0-2940 GCA_031417675.1 Methylotenera sp. | reverse complement strand
CTGCTCAATACGCTGCGCCTCGACCAATTTACCTTCTTTAATGTACCAAGCAACGCGATCACGCAGCTCAGCTTTTATCTTTTCCATCGCTTTAATAGTTGTCTCACGCGATGTTACATAATGACTTGAAGGATAGATTGTAAATCGTTGAATTTTATTAAATATTTGTCCAGTCAATGGGTCAAATAAAGTGATCGATTCTACCTCATCATCGAACAAACTTAACCTAACTGCTGTCTCATTATTTTCGGCAGGAAACACATCAATCACATCGCCGCGTACCCTAAAACTACCGCGACTAAAGTCAAAATCGTTGCGATCATACTGCATGCCAATCAAACGCAAAATAGCCTCTTTTTGGCTCATTTTATCGCCCTGCTTTAAGTGCAGCACCATGCCGTGGTAGTCAGTCGGGTCGCCAATGCCGTAAATCGCTGATACGGAAGCCACAATAATACTGTCTTCGCGCTCTAGTAACGCTTTGGTGGCAGATAGTCGCATCTGTTCGATGTGCTCGTTAATACTCGAATCTTTTTCGATAAACAAATCGCGGCTTGGCACGTAAGCTTCGGGCTGATAATAATCGTAATAACTGACGAAATATTCCACCGAGTTATTGGGGAAAAACTCGCGAAACTCACTGTATAACTGTGCTGCCAGCGTTTTATTAGGCGCCATCACAATAGCTGGGCGGCCAAGCCTAGCAATGACATTGGCCATAGTAAAGGTTTTGCCGCTGCCTGTTACGCCCAGCAAGGTTTGAAACTTTAGTCCATCGTTAATGCCCTGCGTCAGCTTTTCAATGGCTGCAGGTTGATCGCCAGCGGGTTGAAACGGCTGAAATAACTGATATTTACTATTGGGGAAGTTTATAAACATGGCTACCTAACTTTAAATCCATCTACATTTTTAAACAGCCTGATAGTTTAGCAGGCTTTAAGTCATCATTTTGCAAGAGTTTGCCGCGAACTTTAGGTTAAAGTATCAGTCATTAACTTGACAATAAATTAAATCATCACTTTTAACTATTACCATCAGGGAATCACATGCGCGCTAAATTACTTGTTACGGCTTTAATCGCAGCAACTGTTGCAACTATTCAACCCGCTTATGCACTAGATAATCAAAAAATGTTGGACGCCTACTTTAGTGTGGTGCTAGTGCGTGGCTACAATACAACTGGCGGCTTGGCCTATGGCTCTGGCGTAGTGGTTGGCGATAAAAAAGTCATCACTAATTGCCATGTGCTACGTGCCACCAAACAACCTTGGATTTCGCGCGGTGAAGATACTTACAGCATCAACTCTGTCAAAGTCGATGCTTGGCACGACTTATGTTTAGTGACCACTGATGCCATACCCTTTAAACCCGCACTTATTGGCAAAAGCACCGATTTAAAACGTGGCCAAGAGATTGTTGCCTTTGGCCATTCTAACGGCGTGCCTTCGCCGCTTACTAGTAGCGGCGTTATTAAAGCACTTTACGATTCAGATGAAGGCAAAGTGATTCGCAGCACCGCACGCTTTGCCATGGGCGCTAGCGGTAGCGGCTTGTTTGACATGGAAGGCAAGCTGGTTGGCATTAACACTTTTAAAACTGGTGGCCACCAAAGCAGTATTTACTTTGCGCTGCCCATTGAATGGCTAGCGCAATTAGAAAAACAACCTGAAATCACTGCTTTTCCGATTAGTGGCAAAGCTTTGTGGGAGGAAGATGAAGACAAAAAACCATTCTATATGCAAGTAGCCGTGCCAGAAACGCGCGGTGACTGGCCAAAATTAGCCACAGTGGCACAAAAATGGACGGAAAACGAGCCAAAAAGCACTGAAGCATGGTATGAGCTTGGTTTAGGTTTAGAAAACTCAGCTAATTTAGTTGGCGCTGAAAAAGCCTACAAACAAGCATTAAACCTAGATAGTGGCAACTTTGATGCGCTGATGCGGCTTGGCAGCATTGCCAAAACCCGTGGCGACACCACTGAAATGCACCGCATTCAACTAGCCTTAAACGATATTAATAAAGATGCGGCGGCAGAATACAGCGAAATGTTGGGCTGCGACAAAGCTTGTTAAACATCAAGCCATATAGCCTGCAAGCCGCACTGGTCTTGGCTTGCAGGCTATATCAATATTAGCATTTAAAATTTCTGTATAAACCAGCTTTTTTTGCGTAAAATTACGTCTTCAAGTTTAAAGAACTAACTTTAGGAATTATTTTGAGCAATTCTGTACTTTCGCACCGCGTTCAAGCCATTAAAGAATCCCCCACCCTTGCGATTACCGCCAAAGCGGCTAAATACAAAGCTGAAGGCCGCCCTATTATTGGCTTAGCCGCGGGCGAGCCAGACTTTGATACGCCGCAGCACATAAAAGATGCTGCCATTGCCGCGATTAATGCGGGTTACACTAAATACACACCAGTTAGTGGCATACCCGCGTTAAAGCAAGCTATTGTGAATAAATTTAAAACCGAAAATGGGTTTGATTACACTACAAATGAAGTGATTGTTGGCGTGGGCGGCAAGCAAACTATTTTTAATCTTTGCTTGGCAGTGCTTAATACTGGCGATGAAGTGGTGATTCCCGCGCCATATTGGGTCTCGTACGCCGATATTGCGATGGTGGCCGAAGCGCTACCTGTGATTATTGAATGCGGTATTGAGCAAGGCTTTAAGCTTTTGCCAGCACAATTAGCCGCGGCGATTACACCCAAAACCAAAATTGTTATGCTGAATTCGCCATCTAACCCCACTGGCACGGTGTATAACTTAGCAGAATTACAAGCCCTAGGCGAAGTGCTGCTAAAACATCCACATGTTTTAGTTGCCACCGATGATATGTACGAGCACGTGAATTTAACGGGCGAAAAGTTTTATAACATACTCAATGCTGCGCCAGCGCTAAAAAGCCGCTGTATCGTGCTTAACGGCGTTTCTAAAGC
>JANOWA010000255.1:0-2864 GCA_031417675.1 Methylotenera sp. | reverse complement strand
CAATTTCATCTGCACTTTGATTAGCTTGCTTTAAGGGCGCGCCGCTAGCCAATAATGCAGCATTATCGCGTAAGTGTTTAATGCGGTTAACAATATCTGCAAAATAAAAATTAATGGCGATAAGCGCGCTAACAACACCAATAAGTGCCGAAAAAATAGTGAGTTGCAGGTTTTGCTTGCGCACATCTTGCAAAGAAGTTTGTTTTTGCTTAATTAAAACGGTTGAACGATCGCGCATTAAATCAATTTGCTGGCGAATGCTATCTAAAATACGTTTTTGCGACACTAAAATGGTGATTAACTCATCTTTATTTACCAATCGACCTTCTGCCAGCAACTGTTTCATGCCACTCAGTTTTTGTGTCACCAGTGGCTGCATAATGGCAAAATGTGCTAGCAGCTGTTCATCTTTTAACGTTTGGTTAAGTAGCTTAATTTCTTTTGGCAAGCTAAGCCTAGCTTGGTAATAACGGGTTAAAAAATCATCTCTACCAGTTAGTAAGTAACCACGCACACCTGTTGCGGCTTCTGCAAGTTGCGCATGTATGGCTTGGATTTTTGCAAGCTCTACAATAGCTGTCTGCAATTCAGTTTCTACCGATTGTGCTGCAAGCTCGCGCTGGTAAAGGTAGCCAATAGACAATAACAGAACGATTAAAGGCAGCGCAAGCGCCAGTAAGCCTTTGCTGGTAATGCCTAGGTTTTGCCAAATTTTGATGGGGTAAATCAACTGGTGTAGCCCATTTTGGTTGCTTTTACAGCTGCTTGCGTTCTGTCTGATAGCCCTAATTTGCTTAAAATTCTTTCCACATGAATTTTGGCAGTGCCTGCAGAGATGCCTAGTTTTGCGCCGATTTCAGCGTTACTTAATCCTAATGGAATCAGTGAAAAGACTTCTTTTTCACGCGGCGTGAGTAACGCGATTGCTTGCATATCTTGCGTAGCAGGGGTTTGGGTATTGGGTCGCAAATACAGGCCAATAATTGCGGCTGCAGTTTGTACTGTTTTAATTTGCGAGTTGTTAAGCATGGGCGTAAAGGTATCTGATGCCAGCGCGATAAAGCCAAGCGTTTGCCCTGCTAAACGGATGGGAATCAACCATTCACTTTGTATCATATCGGGTGATTTTGTCCATAGCTTATGTTGACTAGTGGCATTCATCAAGATTGTTTCATGCGGTAAAAAAACAATATGACTGCTAACGCTGCTAGCGATTCTAGAGCCACTTAGCAAACCAGCACCGCGTGACACTTTAACTTTGTACACGCCCGCGGTATCCATGATAATCATGCCATGTTCAAGCGTAGCAAAGCGGCATATTTCCTCTAATATTTTGTTGGCGCAATCAGCAGAAAATCCATCAATGGCGATATGCAAACCAATATTGTTAAGTAGCAGCAGTTGCGAGGCTAGGAACTGATTTTCTTTCATTTCAGCTCTAAAATCTTTAGCACTTTGTATCATCGTCATGTGTCGTTATATGCCGTTTGGTATATGTAATATTACCCTACTAAGCCGATTTTTTACAAGTGGCTTTGCTTCAAAATACGTCTTGTCCGTGTTGGGCTTAAAAAACAAAGGAGAAAGTTAACATGAAATCACAAAAATTTTTAATTGCAGCTGCACTGTTATCAGCGACTACATTTGCAATCGCAGATTACAAAATGGACGCAAAAACTTATAGCGGCACAGTGACTGCGCCATCCAATAAAGCACAAGCTGAAATCGCAAGTTTATTTGATCGCTGGAACGCGGCTTTGGCAACGGGTAATCCAGATGAAGTGGTTAAGCTTTATGCACCAAATGGCGTTTTACAACCAACTGTTTCAAATCGTGTAAGAACAACGCCAGCCGATATTAAAGAGTACTTTGAGCATTTTTTACTACTAAAGCCACAAGGCGTGATTAATAGCCGTGAAATACGCGTGTTAGATTCAAACACCGCGCTAGATTCTGGTGTTTATACATTTAGCCTTGTTAAAGAAGATAAGCCTGTGAAAGTGCAAGCGCGCTACACCTTTTTGTATGAAAAAATTAAAGGTAAATGGAAAATCATGAATCACCATTCATCTGCTATGCCAGAAAAAGTGGATGAAACATTACTTTAAGTAATGATTGGTTTGGCTATTAATAGCATCATTGACTAAGCTTGTTAACCTAAATAGGTTAATCAAGCTTAGTCAAACCTAACAAAAAACGACTATTATGATGGAGATTTAGATGATGGGTAATAAAGTTTCACTTGCAATTAGCTTATTTTTGGTGACCTTGTCATTTAATACGCAAGCAGAAAATGTTGATTTCGATCGCTGGTATATAAAAGCAGGGCTTGGTCATATTGAACCAAAATCTGGTAACGGTAATTTAACACCAGGCACGTTGGATGTTGGTAGCAGCTGGGGGCCAACAGCTACTATCAGTTATTTTGTTGACCCCAATTGGGCGATAGATGTATTGCTAGGATTGCCTTTCAGACATGATTTAAGTATTGGCGGTAAAGAAATCGGATCAACCAAACATTTGCCTCCAACTGTTTCTGTGCAATATCACTTTAATCCAGCAGGATCAATTAGGCCGTATGTTGGTTTTGGTGTTAACTATACTGCCTTATTTAGCGAGAAACTAATTGGCGCTGGTGATCTTCAGCTAGGCAATTCTTTTGGCTTAGCAGCGCAACTAGGTGTGGATGTGCCAGTTGTCGACAAGTGGACGGTAGGCGCTGATTTGCGGTATATAGATATTGATAGTAAGGCATCTCTTAACGGTACTAACATTGGCACTGTTAACATTGCCCCGTTAGTATTTGGCTTGAATGTAGGCTATAAATTTTAACTTTGTTTCATGTGTTTATAATGCAAAAGCGG
>JANOWA010000254.1:0-3541 GCA_031417675.1 Methylotenera sp. | reverse complement strand
GTGCGGCCTGCGCGGCGACTTGCGGCAAATGGGTAATCACCAGCACTTGGCGCTCTGTACCAAGTTGTTTTAATAGCTGTCCAACAACCTCAGCAACGCCACCGCCAATACCCACATCCACTTCATCAAAAATCATGCAAGGCACGCTGCCTTGCGCGGCAGTTGTTACGTGTAAGGCCAGGCTAATACGCGATAACTCACCGCCAGAAGCCACTTTATTTAAGGCGCGTGGCTCAACCCCTGCGTGACCTGCGACTAAAAACTCAACGGTTTCTAGGCCGTTTACAGATGCCTCGCAAATTTGCAAAGCAACACTAAACTGACCGCCAGACAAAGATAAACGCTGCATTTCAGCGCTAATTTTTAAGCTTAATGTTTTGGCGGATGTTTGCCGTTTTGCGCTGAGCTGCTTGGCCGATACTTGATAAGTGCCTAAGGCTTCCGCCTCTTGTTTGGCTAGTGCGCCATCGTTGGCAAAGCCCTGCAACTCGGCCATACGCGCCAAATCGGCGCTTAATAAATCGGGTAACTCTTCGGGTTTTACGCGGTATTTGCGGCCTATGTTGTGAATCGATTGCAGCCGATTTTCAACGTCCGCCAGCCGCTCTGGGTCTAGCTCGGTGTTCTGCAAATAGCGGTTTAAACTGCGGCTGGCCTCCTCTAGCGTGATCAAGGCAGAATCCACATTATCGGCAGCCTCTATTAATAGTGCGTCAAACTCCACCACGCCAGCTAACTTTTGCTGTACTTTGGTTAATTGCGCATTCACCGCGGTTTCGTTATCGTCCAACAGGCTTAAGCACGCCTGCAACGCACTTAAAAGCCCCGCGCCATTGGCAAGACGATTGTGTTCAGCTTGCAACGCTTGCCATTCGTCTGTGGTAAAACACAGCTGGGTTAACTCGCGCGTTTTATCACGTAATTCGGCTAATTCATCGGCATAAGCGGCCGAGTTTTTTTCGACTTCTACCCGTTGAATATGCAGTTTATGCCATGTTTTATATTGGCTTGCGACTTGATTGGCTAAGTCGCTTGCACCTGAAAACTCATCTAAAAGTTCGCGCTGCGTAGCGGATTTTAATAGCGAGTGATGCGCGTTTTGGCTGTAAATATCAATTAAACATTCACCTAAATCTTTGAGTTGCGCGATGGTTGCGGTAGTGCCATTAATAAAGCCGCGGCTACGGCCATCGGCATAAATCACGCGACGCAATATCAGCTCGTCATCTATTTCTAGCTCATTATCTGCCAACCATTTTTTAGCTAATAGATTGTTTTTAATTAAAAAACTAGCCGAAATATCAGCTTTATCACTACCCTTGCGAGTCACTTCGCCTTCGTTACGCGCACCCAGCGCGAGTGAAAGTGCATCAATTAAAATAGATTTGCCCGCGCCCGTTTCACCCGTAAGCGTGGTAAAACCGTGTGAGAACTCTAAATCGAGCGTTTCAACAATAATAAAATCGCGGATGGATAAGGCTTGCAGCATGTTTAAGTTTTTAATGCTAATAAAATTAGAATATTCATTGCAAGAATCCTTAAGCACAAGGCGACAAGGCGCAGACAGCACACACTGTGCGGCAAGCCGCAGTTAACGCCGTGATTGAGGATTCTTGCATTGAAGATTTAGCCCCAGTTCAACTTATTTCGCAGCATTTCGAAGTAGCAATAATCCGTTGGGTGTAGCAAAGTAATATCTTTAGCAGCACGCTGCACCAACACTTTGTCGCCCACTTCTAAAGCCAACTGAAACTGACCGTCGTAGCTAATTTGGGCGTCATCCACTTGCACCAAGCTAATCTCGATTTTGCTAGTGCTATTCAACACAATCGGCCGATTGCTCAAGGTGTGTGGGCTAATGGGCACCAGCGCAATTGCATCTAAATCGGGGTGTAAAATTGGCCCGCCTGCAGATAATGCATACGCAGTAGTACCTGTGGGCGTGCTTAAAATAAGGCCGTCAGAGCGTTGTTTATGCATAAACTTGCCGTTTATTTCAACCTCAAGCTCTATCATTCTCATGCCACTTTTGATCACAATATCATTCAGCGCAACGCCTTGATGCATTTGCTTACCCGCGCGAATCACCTTTGCATCTAACAACATGCGCGTTTCGGTATGGTGATGGCCAACTAAAATATGGTCGATTTCTGCCAGCATGTTTTCGGCACGTAAATCGGTTAAAAAACCAAAGCGCCCACGATTAATGCCCACCAGCGGAATATTCGCGTGCATTAGCGTGCGCGCCACGCTTAGCATGGTGCCATCGCCGCCCATCACAATCGCTAAATCAACCTTATCGCCAATATCGGCCAGCTTGGCGGTGTTAAAACCTGTTAACTCTGCGCCAATTGCGGTATTTTCTTCTAACCAAACAATGATATTTTTTGTAGTTAAATGGCGTGCCAAATCGGCCAAATCGGTTTGCATCATTTGCAGCGCAGATGCGTTCATATACTTGCCAATAATGCCAATAGAATTAAATACTGATTTCATAGCCGAATTAAATCACAGTTTGCGATTAGCTAAAAGTAAAAACGCTATTCGTGCGCAACTAATTAAGGCAAAATGCTAAGTGCCAATGTACTTTTTCAAATACAACTTTTTTGGGATGAAGTACAAGGCGGACGGCGCGCAAAAACCGGAATGTACAGTTGAGTACATGAGGATTTTGAGCACCGCCCAACATAGTAATTCGCCCTAAAAATTGTATTTTATGGATAAACGCGCGCAGATATTGTTAAAGACTCTGGTTGAACATTACATTAGTGATGGCCAACCTATTGGCTCGCGCACCTTATTGCAGCACAGCGGCTTAGATGTGAGCCCAGCGACTATTCGTAATGTGATGTCGGATTTAGAGCAACTGGGTTTTATCGCCAGCCCACACACCTCGGCCGGCCGTATTCCCACGCAAAAAGGTTATCGCTTGTTTGTCGATTCACTGTTGACCGTTCAACCATTAGACAGCAAAGCGGTAAACCAACTGAAAAGCGGCTTAAGCTCGCCTAACCAAATTGAGCTCATTAATAGCGCGGCCGACATGCTATCGCAACTCACGCAGTTTGCGGGATTAGTGATGATCCCCAAGCGCAAAGCCTTAAGTTTCAAGCATTTAGAGTTTTTACCGCTGACTGAAAAACGCATCCTCGTCATTATCGTCACCAGTGATAGCAACGTGCAAAACCGCATTATTTTAAGTGAAATACCGTATTCGGCCAGCGAACTCACGCAGGCTAGCAATTATTTTAACGCTAATTTTAGCGGCCAAACCTTTGACGAGGTGCAACAAAAACTGCGTGCGGAACTTAAACAAATGCAAACTGATATGAATCGCCTAATGAGTGCGGCCCTGCAAGCCAGCAATGACGCGGGTGCTGGCGGTGGAGTGGTGATTGCAGGCGAGCGCAACTTACTGCAAGTGGATGAGCTTTCTACCAATGTAAATAGTTTACGCAAACTGTTCGAGATATTTGAGCGCCGCACCTCGTTAATGGCGCTACTCGATAACAGCCAACGTGCAGAAGGCATACAGATATTC
>JANOWA010000253.1:0-17045 GCA_031417675.1 Methylotenera sp. | reverse complement strand
AGTCAACATTGAATTTTATGATGCGAACGACTTTTCGCATCAGCAATTTGACTTAGTAGTAGCGAATATTTTATCGAGCGCACTCATGGTGTTGGCGCCCGCACTTGCCAAATATTGCAAAAATAGCGGAAAATTGGCATTATCAGGTATATTAGAGGCTCAAGTTGAATCGCTAATTACGCGCTACAGCGAATGGTTTAATATGGACTACCCCAAACAAAAAGACGCTTGGATATTGCTAACAGGCACTAAAAGATAAAATGCATAAGATTAAATACAAGCGATGAATTACATCACGGCTTGCCCCGCATGCGAAACGCAATTTTTGCTCACCACTGTGCACCTAAAAGCGCATCGTGGCAAAGTGCAATGTGGGCATTGTGAACATATTTTTAATGCTAAAAATCGCCTGACCGAAGTTTCTGAAGATATTCATAGTGCCGCTGAATACAATGCCAGCCTAGATTCAAGCAAGCAAAGCGCAAGCGTTAATACTGAAGAAATGCCCATCAACAAGGTGCTAGATGGTGTGCTTGGTGCCGTGCCAAACTTAGAAGATTTAACCGCCAGTAGCACGCTTTACACAGCCGATAGCGACCCCTTTATTGGCGATCAGACCCATATCAATATCGAAGATAATTATAGTTACGAAGACGAAACGCCCATTGCGATTGATGATTTAGCAACCGAACCAAAATTTAAAAAAAATAAAGTTAAATTAAATGTTTGGTCATTATTATTGTGTCTTTTACTGATTACCTTAGCAGCTTTGCAAAGCATTTATTTTCTACGCACCAAAATCGCGGCTGAGTACCCGCAATTTAAACCTTATTTAGCGCAAGCTTGCAGTTACTTGCAATGCAATATTGATTTGCCTAAAAACGTAGATTTATTCAGCATTGATGATTCTGACATGCAAGAAAGTGAACAATATGAAAAGGTCATTGATTTTTCTAGCCTGCTGATTAATAACGCAAATTACATACAAGCTTATCCTAATATTGAGCTCACGCTAACCGATACTGACGACCAGCCCGTAGTTAGAAGGCTAATTAAACCCAGTGAGTATTTAAAAACTAACGCAAATGTAGCAGCTGGTATGGCGAGCAAAGAAGAGGTGCGGGTAAAACTGGCGATTAATGTGTCCGATTTATCTGTTGCGGGCTACCGCGTGTTACTTGCGTATTAAATTTTAAGCAGGCATCTAATGATTTTCATTAGCTATTTTTAATACTTGTACATACGCCAGCAAAACAACTATTCTGTACTATTCAACTCAAAGATTGTGTACTACTTAATTAATTAACTTAAAGGAAAATATCATGTGGACAACACCAGCAGCGACTGAAATGCGTTTTGGCTTTGAAGTGACAATGTACGTAATGAATAAGTAAGTTGAACAAATAAGCTAACGCTTAATTTAAAAGGACGCTTTAAGCGTCCTTTTTTATTGCCCTAAATTAGACCAAACCTACCTATTAATTCACTATTTTCATATAATCCGAATTAATCGCTTTAATCGACTCTACAATTTTTTCCACCGCATCCAGCCGCACAAAACTTTTGCGCCACGCAATGGCAATGCGCCTAGTGGGCGCGGGGCTAACAAAAGGAATCACCTTAATCAGCGGGTTATTATAACGCTCTGCGGTGGCCGAGCATGGCAGCACGGTAATGCCCAAGTTAGATGCCACCATATTACGAATCGTCTCTAACGAATTGCCCTGCAAAATCTCACCCTTACGCGATAACTCTGGGCAGGCTTGCGTGACTTGATTGCTAAAACAATGGCCGCTGTTAAGCAGCAATACTTTCTCGTCAGATAATTCACTTGGCTTGATGCATTTGCGCTTGGCCCAGTGGTGCGTAGCAGGCACCACCACATCAAACTCCTCATCGTACAAGGCCTTGTATTGTAAGCCCGCCACACTAAATGGCAGCGCAATAATTGCAGCATCAATCACGCCATTTTTAAGCTGTGCCTCTAAATTGGCGGTTAAATTCTCTTCCACTTCCAGCGGCATATCAGGCGCGATTTTGCGCAAAATGGGAATAATTTCTGGTAATAAATAGGGGCCAATAGAATGGATTAAACCCAGCTTTAATGTCCCTTTTAGTTGATTTTTACCTTGCTCGGCCAGTTGTTTAATATAAGTCGTTTCTTCTAGTACGCGAGAAGCCTGCTCAACAATTTTCTCACCGATTTCTGTCATTTTTACATCGCTGCGGCTGCGCTCAAAAATAATGACGTTAAGTTCTAGTTCTAACTTTTTAATAGCCAAACTTAACGCGGGTTGCGTCACAAAACATTTCTCTGCCGCACGCCTAAAGTTGCGTTCTTGCGCGACAGCGACAATAAATTTTAATTCGGTTAAACTCATCTAGGTAAACTCATCTAGGCATTCTATATTGATTAATTTAATCTATCAATCATATAAAAACATACAATTATACAAATCATCTTGCGGCCTTTATAGTTTCATTTATGCAATACTTTAGAGAGAAATAGGATTAACATCATTTTTTGATTTTAGCGCTCTAGTATTGATATAACCATTTGCAGAGTACGTAGCGGCAAATTAAGCAATTAGTTTTTATTTTAAGTTAATTAAGTAGCAAATTTAACATAACTAAAGGAGAAAATTATGCCAGATGACCATAGCAATGCAGAATCAAAATGCCCATTTTCGGGCGGCGCTCCCAAAAATGCAGTTGCTGGAGCCTCGACAAATGCAAACTGGTGGCCTAATCAGCTAAACGTCAAACTTCTTAATCAGAATTCCCCACTGTCTGATCCGATGGGTGAGGCGTTTAACTATGCCCATGAGTTCAAAAGTTTAGACCTAAATGCTGTAGTTCACGATCTTAATGCCTTAATGACAGACTCACAGGATTGGTGGCCAGCAGATTATGGTCATTACGGTCCATTTTTCATCCGCATGGCTTGGCATGCTGCGGGCACCTACCGTATCGCCGATGGTCGAGGCGGTGCAGGTTCTGGAACACAGCGATTTGCACCACTTAATAGCTGGCCAGACAACGGTAACCTTGACAAGGCGCGACGGTTGTTGTGGCCGATTAAGCAAAAGTATGGCCGCAAACTTTCTTGGGCTGACTTAATTGTTCTAACTGGCAATGTCGCCTTAGATTCGATGGGATTCAAGACCTTCGGTTTTGCTGGTGGCCGCCAAGACGTATGGGAACCAGAAGAAATTTATTGGGGATCTGAGGCTGAGTGGCTAGGCGATAAGCGCTACACGGGGGATCGTCAACTCGAGAATCCGCTCGGTGCGGTGCAAATGGGCTTAATCTATGTGAATCCACAAGGGCCTAACGGCAACCCTGATCCTGTCGCTTCGGCGCGCGATATCCGCGAAACGTTCGCTCGTATGGCGATGAATGACGAAGAAACCGTTGCGCTTGTGGCTGGCGGGCATACCTTTGGCAAGTGCCACGGAGCGGCAGATCCCAGCCAATATTGTGGGCCAGAACCTGAAGGTGCTGGTATTGAGCAGCAAGGCTTCGGATGGATTAATAGCTTGGGTAGCGGTAGTGGCGTCAATACCATCACCAGCGGGCTAGAGGGCGCATGGACGCCCACCCCGATCCAATGGGACAACAGCTATTTCGACACACTGTTCGGCCATGAATGGGAACTGACGAAAAGCCCTGCAGGTGCACATCAGTGGCGGCCAAAGGGCGGCGCTTCTGCTAGCGCTGTGCCAGATGCGCACGACACAACTAAGCGGCATGCCCCAATCATGTCTACAGCGGACCTTGCCTTGAGGATGGATCCTGCCTACGAAAAAATTTCTCGGCGTTATCACCAAAATCCGCAAGAACTTGCCGACGCGTTTGCTAGGGCGTGGTACAAACTAACGCACCGCGACATGGGGCCTTTATCTCGTTATCTCGGCCCGCTGGTGCCTAAAGAAGCGTTAATCTGGCAAGACCCCGTTCCCGCCGTCAATCATGCATTACTCGGCGAAGGAGACATTGCTGCGCTGAAGGCCAACGTTCTCGCGTCAGGCCTTTCTATCTCCCAGCTGGTTTCTACAGCATGGGCGTCTGCAGCAACTTTCCGCGGCAGCGATAAGCGCGGCGGCGCGAACGGTGCGCGCATTCGTCTTGCGCCGCAAAAATTTTGGGAGGTTAACCAGCCTGTCGAACTGGAAAATGTGCTCGGAAAGTTGGAAGCGATTCAAAACGATTTCAACACGACACAGGCGGGGAAAAAGGTCTCGCTGGCTGATCTAATCGTTCTTGGTGGTTGCGCTGGGGTCGAGGCTGCTGCGAAAAGGGCTGGCATTGAGGTGAAAGTTCCCTTCTCGCCAGGCCGCACGGACGCCTCGCAAGATCAGACCGATGTACACTCTTTTGCTGTGCTGGAGCCAACCGCAGACGGATTCCGCAACTACCTGCGCAAGGGACACGAGGGATTGGCAGCTGGGCTGCTGCTAGATCGAGCCAACCTTATGACGCTGACTGCGCCAGAAATGACGGTGCTAATTGGCGGGATGCGCGTACTCAATGCAAATTTTGGGCAATCCAAACATGGTGTTTTCACTAAACGGCCAGAGACATTGACCAATGATTTCTTTGTGAACCTACTTGATATGAGTACGAAGTGGCAGAAGTCCACCACAGCTGAAGCCGTGTTACAGGAAGGCGATCGGGAGACCACTGGCCTGATTGATATGAATGAGAAATCGCATGACCCCACCGCGTACGAAGGTGTCTTGACGGGGGTTGATCGGAAGACAGGTGAAATCAAGTGGACAGGCACTGTTGTCGATCTCGTGTTCGGTTCTAATTCTCAGTTAAGAGCCATTGCAGAAGTCTATGCTTGTAGCGACTCGCAACAAGTATTTGTACACGACTTTGTAAACGCTTGGAATAAAGTGATGAATCTTGACCGTTTTGAGCTAGCTTGATTTTAAATATAGGACTTTAAAAATGTAACAATATAAAAGCCTGCAAAAGCAGGCTTTTATATTTTAACTGTAAGCTTTTAGCGTTTAATGCGACAAACCATCTACAAATCACTTAGAATTAACCTTATTTATACTTAACAGGAATCAGCATGAAAACATGGATGTGCGTCGTTTGTGGCTTAATATACGAAGAAGAAAAAGGCTGGCCAGAAGATGGCATCCCCGCTGGCACAGCGTGGGAAGACGTGCCCGCCGATTGGAAATGCCCCGAGTGCGGTGCGGATAAAACAGAATTTGAAATGGTGGCGTTTTAATTGCCGTGCAATCAATAAAATATTTAACTGAAACGCGCTTTAAACTTTTTGTTTACTATTTTGTCCTAAGCTTGTTAGGGGATTTTTTAAACTTAAGGAAGGAATAATCATGCAAATGAGAATCCGAAACAGGGTACTAATTGATAAAAATCCGTATAAAATCCAAAACAAAGCATTAATCGGCACAGTTTTAGTGGCTTTTTGGCTTGGCGGTTGTGCAAATATGACTGAAACGCAAAAAACCACAGCTAAAGGCGCGGGTATTGGCGCAGCTGGCGGCGCGGTGATTGGCGCTGTTGTTGGCGGTACTAAAGGTGCGGTAATCGGCGCGGCAGTGGGTGGTGTGGGCGGCGGCATCGCGGGTAATGTGTGGTCTAAACGCATGGAAGCGCAGAAAAAACAAATGGAAGAAGCGACTGCAGGTACTGGCGTTGCCGTTACGCAAACGCCTGATAATCGCTTAAAGTTAGAAATCCCGAGTGATATCTCTTTTGATTCTGGCCGTTCTGATATTAAACCCAATTTACGTTCAGTTTTAGATACCTTTGCTAGCAGCTTGGTTAAAAATCCTGCGGCTACTATCAGCATTATTGGGCATACCGATAGCTCTGGTAGCGATGCGGTTAACAATCCGCTATCGTTTAACCGTGCGGTTGCAGCACGTGATTATTTGGCCGCGCGTGGTGTGGCCTCTGCCCGCTTTTCGGTGGATGGCCGTGGCTCGCGCGAGCCTATCGCATCTAATAGCACTGCAGCGGATAAAGCAAAGAATAGGCGGGTTGAGATTTTTGTCGCAGAGCCAGCCCCAGTAGCAACGACAACAAAACCAGCTGCTTAACTATTTTTAACGCAAAAATGACCCGCTTTTGGGTCATTTTTGCGTGAACACGCTTCTTAAATCGCTTTTACAATCGCTTCCACCACGTGCTTGGCATCACCAAATACCATCATGGTTTTGTCTAAGTAAAATAGCTCATTATCAAGCCCAGCATAGCCAGCAGCCATACTACGTTTATTCACAATAATGGTTTTAGCTTTATAAGCTTCTAAAATCGGCATGCCGTAAATGGCGCTGCCAGGCTTTTTAGCGGCGGGGTTCACCACATCGTTGGCGCCAATCACAAAGACTACTTCGGTTTGGCCAAACTCATTATTCACATCTTCCATCTCTACCACTTGCTCATACGGCACATCCGCTTCGGCTAACAGTACGTTCATGTGGCCTGGCATGCGCCCTGCTACTGGGTGTATGGCATATTTCACGTTCACACCTCTGGCGATTAATTTAGTAGTGAGTTCTTGCAAAGCATGTTGCGCGCGCGAGACCGCCAAGCCGTAACCTGGCACAATAATCACTGTATCGGCATTGCCCATTAAAAATGCGACATCATCTGCCGAGCCAGATTTCACGGCTTTTTGCGTTCCGCTAGCATCACTTACAGCAGCTTCCGCACCAAAACCGCCTAGCATCACCGCGATAATCGAGCGATTCATGGCTTTGCACATAATGTAGGACAAAATCGCGCCAGAGGAGCCGACGCAGGCGCCTGCGATGATGAGGACGGGATTGTTAAGCGTAAAACCAATGCCTGCCGCCGCCCAGCCTGAATAGCTGTTAAGCATAGAAACCACCACTGGCATATCTGCGCCACCGATGGGGACGATAAGCGTAACGCCCAAAACGAGGGCGAAAGCGCACATGATTAAAAATGCGGCTTGACTGCCTGTTATATAAAACGCGACCCCAAAACCCAGCATTAACAAGGCTAGCAGGAGGTTTAACAAATGCTGACCTTTGAAAATAACAGGTTTGGAGCCGAATTTGCCTGAAAGTTTGCCAAAAGCCACCACAGACGCAGTGAAGGTAATTGCGCCAATAAAGGCGCCTATGAACAACTCTATGCGTTGAACACTGGTATGGCTTTCAACCGTGTTAAACACTGCCGCAATTGCGATTAATACCGCAGATAAGCCGACAAATGAATGCATCAGTGCGACTAGCTCGGGCATTTTGGTCATCTGCACACGTTTTGCAGCTAGCGTGCCAACAATTGCACCTAAAACAACCGCGCCTGCAATGAGCAGAATGACGAGATTGTGGCCGACAAAAAACGTCGTAATGACGGCAATCACCATGCCGACCATGCCCAGCGTATTGCCCAGCCGCGCGCTGGTGGGCGATGCTAGGCCTTTTAGCGAAAATATGAATAGCACTGCCGAGATTAAATACGCGGCCGATGTGAGGTTGGGATTAACGGCCATTAATGCTTAACCTCTGATATTGGCTTATCTTTCTTTTTAAACATTTCCAACATACGTCGCGTCACCAAAAAGCCGCCAAAAATATTAATCGAGGTTAAAAACACTGCAATTGCGCCCAAAATACTGGTTAAATTTAAGGTTTCACCGTCGATAGTCACGGTTTGCAGCATCGCACCGACAATAACGATGCCAGAAATCGCATTCGTCACGGACATTAATGGCGTATGCAGCGCGGGCGTCACCGTCCAAACCACGTGGTAGCCAACAAAAATAGCCAGCACAAAAATAGTGATATTTTGCATGGTGAGTAAATCGGTCATGTCCCCGCTCCTATTGCTTTATAGTCAATTGGCCATCTTTACACAGCAAGCTGGCGGTCACTAATTCGTCATCGGCTGGAATATTTAACTTACCTTCCGCTAACAACAGCTTTAAAAACTCAAATATATTTCTAGCATAAAAAGCCGAAGCATCAGCCGCAACCAAACTTGGTAAATTGGTATAGCCGACAATGGTCACGCCGTGCTTTACTACTACTTCATTCGCTTGCGTCAATGGGCAATTGCCAGCGCCCGTCTTACTAGTACCAGCTGCCATATCAATAATCACTGAACCAGGCTTCATATTAGCGACCGTTTCGGCATGAATTAAAACGGGCGGTTCGCGGCCGGGAATCAGTGCAGAGGAAATCACAATATCCGCTTCAGCCGCGCGCTGGGCTACAAGCGCCGCCTGACGCGCCATCCACGAATCAGGCATTGGACGCGCATAACCACCTACACCTGCGGCAGCATCTTTTTCTTCTTCGGTTTCATACGGCACGTCTAAAAATTTTGCGCCTAGCGATTCAATTTGCTCTTTTACCGCTGGTCGCACGTCAGAAGCCTCGACCACCGCTCCTAATCTTTTAGCCGTTGCAATGGCCTGCAGACCCGCCACACCTGCCCCCAGAACCAGCACCCGCGCGGCTTTCACCGTGCCTGCAGAGGTCATTAACATGGGCATAAAGCGCGGATAAAAATGGCTGGCCAGCAGCACTGCTTTATAACCTGCGACGTTGGCTTGCGATGACAGCACATCCATACTCTGCGCGCGGCTATTTCGTGGCAGCGACTCTAGGGCAATTGCAGTAATGCCCTGCGTTGCCAACGCTGCAATTTGCGATTGATTAAATGGCTCTAACAGGCCGATTAACACCGTGCGAGCAGGCATTGCGTTAATTTCACTGGTTTCAGGCACGCGCACTTTTAAAACAATATCGGCTAGATACACTTCTTTGGCAGATACCAACGCTGCACCA
The DNA here is from genome assembly GCA_031417675.1 of Methylotenera sp. Lineage (GTDB taxonomy): Bacteria > Pseudomonadota > Gammaproteobacteria > Burkholderiales > Methylophilaceae > Methylotenera_A. The sequence goes on along the minus strand of JANOWA010000253.1, from coordinate 8,235 downwards.
GCCGCCAAATAAGCCGAATCCGTAATACTGGCGCGCTCCCCAGCACCTTTTTGCACCAACACTTGGCAACCAAGCGCCAGCATTTTTTTTACAGTTTCTGCCGTTGCCGCAACGCGATATTCATGCGCCTTGATTTCGGCTGGGATACCAATGATGACTTTGCCTGATTTCATGGTGATTGATGATTGTTTAATTAGCCGCTTTACAAATATCCACAAAGGCTTTTGCATCAAGCGAGCAACGCCCAACTAAGCCGCCATCAATATCAGGCATCGCAAACAAGGCACCTGCGTTAGATGCATTTAAGCTGCCGCCATACAAAATGCGTACATTTTTAGCGATGCTTGCATTACATTTAGCGATACGATTGCGTATAAAATGATGTACTTTTTGCGCTTGTTCTGGCGTTGCCGCAATGTCTGTACCCACCGCCCATAGCGGCTCGTAGGCTAACACGGCCTTCTCTAGCACCTCTGCGCCAAAGCGCCGAATAATCGAATCTAACTGCCGCCCAACAATGTATTCTGTCCAATCTGAGTCGCGCTCGTCGTGCGATTCGCCCATACAAAAAATAGGCGTTAAGCCCGCTTTTTCTGCGGCATTAAAGCGCGTTGCAGCAGTATCGTCCGTTTCATGAAATTGAATGCGCCGTTCAGAATGACCAACAATCACATAGCTACAACCGTAATCGGCTAACATATAAGCTGAAACTGCGCCCGTCAGCGCCACCGTTTCATTGGCGCACAAGTTTTGCGCACCCCAAGCCACGTTGGAGTCTTTTAATAAACTTTGCGCTTGCGCAAGATATGGATACGGCACGCAAAGCACATAATCGGCGTTGTGCGATTCACGCACACCACTCATCACCGCTTGCATTAGCGCTTGGTTTTGCGCAATACGGCCATTCATTTTCCAGTTGCCTACGACTAATTTACGTCTCATTTTTACCTATAGTTTTTAATTAATTTTTAAATGGCTATTTAATGACGGGCGACAACTCGCCCTTGCGATAGCGTGCTGCCATTACTTCGAGCGGAATCACTTTAATTTTTGCGGCTTGCCCTGCGCTGCCAAAGGCCTCAAAGCGGCTTTTACACACGCTTCTGGCGGCAATTGTGGCGGCTTTTAAAAATGCGCGCGGGTCAAATTCACTTGGGTTTTGCGCCATTTCTTTTCTAATAGTTGCCGTCATGGCCAGCCGAATATCGGTATCAATATTCACCTTACGCACACCATTTTTAATGCCTTCCACAATTTCACTTACAGGCACGCCGTAGGTTTCTTTAATTTTGCCACCATATTCGCGAATCATTTGTAGCCATTCTTGCTCCACACTGGATGAGCCATGCATCACCAAATGCGTGTTAGGAATGCGTGCGTGAATAGCTTTAATGCGATCGATAGACAAAATATCGCCCGTCGGTGGACGGCTAAATTTATAGGCACCATGGCTAGTACCAATGGCAATTGCCAGCGCATCCACTTGTGTGGCTTTGACAAATGTTGCGGCTTCATCTGGGTCAGTTAACATTTGTGAGTGGCTTAAAACGCCCTCCGCACCACCGCCATCCTCCTCACCCGCTTGGCCAGTTTCTAGTGAGCCTAGCACGCCTAACTCACCCTCGACTGAAACGCCAACGGCATGCGCGGCTTCAACCACTTGGCGGCTCACGTTAACGTTGTAATCAAACGTGGCGGGTGTTTTCGCATCATCCATCAGCGAGCCATCCATCATCACACTCGAAAATCCGCTGCGTAGCGCAGTTTGGCAAACGGCAGCAGAAGCGCCATGATCTTGGTGCATGCACAGCGGAATATGCGGATATTGCTCTATCGCCGCCTCGACCAAATGTCGCAAAAACGGCTCACCCGCATAACCGCGCGCGCCAGCAGAAGCTTGCAAAATCACGGGGCTATCCACTTCATTTGCGGCTTGCATAATGGCGTGAATTTGCTCCATATTATTCACGTTAAAGGCGGGTAAGCCGTATTGATGTTCAGCCGCGTGGTCTAGCAATTGCCTTAACGAAACTAATGCCATTATTGATTATCCTGTTCCATTATTTTTTACTGCTTTCCATCAATTGTAAGACCTTAGGCGTAAAAATAAATTGCAAGGCCAAGCTCATTTTGCCGCCAGGCACAACGATTGTATTAGGGCGCGTAATCATCGACCCATGCAACATATTAAGCAAATATTGAAAATCCACACCTTTTGGGTTAGCAAACCGAATCACCAATATGCTTTCGTCTGGGCTAGGAATATCCTTTGCAATGAAAGGGTTAGAGGTATCTACAGTCGGCACGCGCTGAAAATTGATGTGCGTACGCGAAAATTGCGGGCAAATATGATGAATGTAATCTGGCATGCGATTTAAAATCGTTTCAATCACCGCCTCACTCGAATAACCGCGCATTTTTTTATCACGATGCAGCTTTTGAATCCATTCTAAGTTAATAATCGGCACTACGCCCACCAGCAAATCCACGTGTTTGGCTACATCGCTATCTGGCCCTACATAACCGCCATGCAAGCCTTCGTAAAACAAAATATCTGATTCGGCGTCTTCCCACGGCGTCATCGTACCAGCATTTTGATTGTAAGGCCTGCCTTCGTCTTCAGAGTGGATATATTTGCGCGTTTTGCATTTTCCCGTTTTTCCAAATGTTTCAAAAGTATTGGCAAGCTCGCCCAAAATATTAGCCTCTGGCCCAAAATGGCTAAAATTAACGCCTGGCACCAAATCATGCTGTTTAATCAGCGCATCCATTTCTGCGCGCTCATACTTGTGATAAGAGTCGCCCTCAATCACCGTTGCATTGATTTTTTCGCGCTTAAAAATATGCTGAAAGCTTTGCCGCACCGTGGTTGTGCCGGAGCCAGACGAGCCAGTAATCGCAATAATGGGGAATTTTTTCGACATTTTTACCTTCCTAAATGCGCTAGTCGCTATTATTTAGCGCGTTGTTTTTTATCGAAATACTTTTATCAAATGCTTGGTAGTAACTTTTGATGCGTTCCACTTCACTTTTAGAACCAATAATAATCGGCGCACGTTGGTGAATATCCGTTGGCGCTAGCTCTAGCAAGCGCTCGCGCCCAGTCGAGCTAGCGCCGCCCGCTTGCTCAATCAGCCAACTCATCGGGTTTAGCTCATACATCAAGCGCAGCCGTCCTGCTTTTGCTGGCAATTTGTTATCTTTTGGGTATAAGTACACGCCGCCGCGCATCAATATGCGGTGCATATCGGCCACCATGCTGGCTATCCAGCGCATATTAAAATCTTTGCCGCGCGCGCCAGTTATGCCCGCTTGACATTCGGCCACATATTGCTGAATTGGCAACTCCCAAAAACGTGCGTTACTAGCGTTAATGGCGAATTCTTGCGTATCCTCCGGCGCCCGCATGTTTGCTTGTGTGAGCACAAATTCGCCAGTTGCTCTGTCTAAGGTAAAACATTGTACACCTTCACCAAACGTTAACACCAACACTGTCGAAGGGCCATAAACTGCATAGCCCGCCAGCACTTGCTCAACACCTTTTTGCAAAAAATCAGCGGCTTGCGTTGCTCTTCCAATTGGTGCGTTTAACACCGAAAATATCGAACCGACGGCAACATTTACTTCGATATTCGATGAGCCATCTAACGGGTCGAATACGGCTAAATAATTGGGTTTTGTGTTGTCTTTATGCAGCAAAATCGCATCGTCTAATTCTTCCGAAACCATGCCCGAAACGGCCTCGCAAACTTGCAAATTAGCGACAAAACAATCATTGGTGAGCAAGTCCAGTTTGGCTTGTTGCTCGCCTTGTATGTTTTCGTTATTGAGCTTGCCAAGCTGCCCCGCCAAGGGTGCGCGCTCAATCATTTCAGCCACTTGCTTTACGCTGACCGCGATGGCGTTAATCACCATGCAAAGCCTATGCTGGGCTTCGTTTTTATTGAAGTTTTCGCCCAGAAATTCGTTAAGATTTTTTTTCAATTTTTTCGCCATCTAGCCCACCTTCAAACACGCGCGATGCGCGAATATCGGCCTCCGTGATTAAGGATAAATCAGCCGCTGTTGTGTCTTTTTTATGCGTAATTGCGTCATTAAATAATCGATTCGCTTGGCGCAATCTAGCACGATCTAGCGCGTTACGTATCGAACGCGCATTGGCAAAATGTGGCTGTTGTTTGCGTTTTTGAATATACTCTTTCATCGCACTAAATGCAGATTTATCTAAGTTGTAATGCATGGAATCAGCCATTAATTGGGTAATTTCCAGCAATTCATTTTCATCATAATCAGGAAAATCCACATGATGGGCAATGCGCGACGACATGCCAGGATTGGATTTAAAAAACGTGCCCATGCGGTCATGATAGCCTGCCAAAATTACCACCAAATCATCACGGTGATTTTCCATGGTTTGCAATAAAATTTCGATGCTCTCTTGCCCGTAATCACGCTCATTTTCTGGTTTGTAGAGGTAATACGCCTCGTCGATAAACAGCACGCCGCCCATGGCTTTTTTGATGACTTCTTTGGTTTTTGGCGCAGTATGGCCAATGTATTGACCGACCAAATCGTCGCGCGTCACGCTCACCACATGATTTTGCCGAATATAGCCTAAGCGATGCAAAATATCGGCCATTTTCAGTGCAACCGTAGTTTTGCCCGTACCAGGGTTGCCCGTAAAACACATGTGCAAGCTTGGTTTGGCGGCTTCAATACCCAACTGCAACCTGGCTTTGGTGATCAGCAAATAAGCGGCTATCTCACGTATACGCTGCTTCACAGGCACTAAACCGACCAAATCTTGATCAAGCTTATCTAGCACCTCGTTGATGTGAGATTCGTTTAATAACGCTTGAATGTCTATTTTGTCGGTCATGCTTTAGTAGCGTTCGCCTTCTGGCTTATCTGTCGCATAAGAATGAATGGTATAGCGAATATTACGCCCATGCGTCTCTTGGCGCACCAAACCAAAGCCAGGCTCATTTTTAGGACGATTCACAATGTAGGACATGGTCGGGCTTTCTACCCCGCGCACCGAGCTAAACGCCATCACGCGAATGTAGTGATTAGGAAAGGTTTTGCGACAATGATTGACTTCCATCAAAATGCTGGCTGGATCTTTTAAATCAAACATCGGCGCGCCATACATTTCCCAGTAAGTGTTGCGCGGGTGCGGGTCGTCGGTATATTCCACCGACAGCGCCCAGCCTTTACCTAGCGCGTATTTGATTTGCGCAGTAATTTGTACATCGGTCAACGGTGGTAAAAACGAGAACTGCCCTTGTGTAACGATTGCATTTGGGTTGGTCATCATAATAGTTTCTCCTAAAAACTGGTGGTAGCGGTTGGCACAAAGTCGGCGGTGTCGGTGGATTCGTAGTTAAACGAAATATCCTTCCAAGTATCAATCGCTGCGCGCAGTGGACCGCACCATTTGGCAGCATCTTGCAGAATCTGCGGGCCTTCGTTCCAAATATCACGGCCTTCATTACGCGCCAATACCATTGCCTCTAAAGCCACGCGATTAGCCTGTGCACCCGCCTGAATGCCTTGTGGATGGCCGATGGTACCGCCACCAAACTGCAATATGACGTCATCGCCAAGATAAGTAAGTAACTGGTGCATCTGGCCTGCGTGAATACCGCCAGAAGCTACTGGCATACACTTATTCAACGAAGCCCAATCTTGTTCAAAAAACAAACCATGCTCTAAATTTTGCGGCGTATGGTCGTCTAGCAGCGTGTCATAAAAGCCTTTAATCATGGCTGGGTCACCCTCCAGCTTGCCCACCACCGTACCCGCGTGGATATGATCCACTCCCGCCATGCGCATCCATTTACAAATCACGCGGAAGTTCATCCCGTGATTTTTTTGACGCGAGTAAGTCGAATTACCCGCGCGGTGCAAATGCAGAATCATGTCGTTTGCCCGCGCCCACAGCGCCATGCTTTGAATGGCCGTGTAGCCAATCACTAAGTCAATCATGATGATGCACGAGCCAAGCTGTTTAGCAAATTCGGCGCGTTTATACATTTCTTCCATCGTGCCAGCGGTCACGTTCAAATAATGACCTTTAATCTCACCAGTGGCGGCAGAGGCCTTATTCACCGCATCCATACAATACAAAAAGCGATCGCGCCAGTGCATAAATGGTTGCGAGTTAATGTTCTCGTCATCTTTCATAAAATCCAAACCGCCTTTAAGGCCTTCGTAAACCACGCGGCCATAATTGCGACCAGATAAGCCCAGCTTGGGCTTGGTAGTCGCGCCTAATAAAGGGCGGCCAAATTTATCTAGCCTTTCTCTTTCTACAATGACGCCAGTCGCAGGGCCTTGGAAAGTTTTCAGGTAAGCCACGGGAATGCGCATATCTTCTAAACGCAAGGCTTTAACTGCCTTCATGCCGAACACGTTGCCGATGATTGACGCGGTTAAATTGGCAATAGAACCGCCTTCAAATAAATCTAAATCGTAAGCAATATAAGCAAAATACTGCGCTTCAGTTTTTGTGCCCTCGCCTGTGTTTGGTACAGCGTCAACACGATAAGCCTTGGCTCGGTAAAGCTCGCAGGCGGTTAATCTATCCGTCCATACCACCGTCCAAGTGGCGGTAGAAGACTCGCCCGCAACCGCCGCAGCGATTTCTTCTGGGTCGCTACCTGCATGTGGTGTAATGCGGAACATCGCCAGCAAATCGGTCTCTTTTGGCTGATAGTCAGGTTGCCAGTAGCCCATTTTTTTGTAGGGCAGCACCCCTGCTTTATAACGTTCCTTGCCCTCTTGCATGGTTTCGTTTGTACTAATGCTTTGGCTCATCTTGCTCACCCTTCTATTAATAAAATAGTGTCGATGTGCTACTTTATTAAATTTTAAAGTTAAGTTATATTAATATATTCTTTATGTATGATTAAGCATTACTTAACTATTCCTATATTTTTGAGGAAAACCTTGTGAAAAACTTAACTTTACGCCAAATTAGAATTTTTTTAAGCGCGGCCAAACATCTAAGTTTTGCTCGCGCAGCCGAAGAGCTACATATCTCTGCGCCCGCAATTTCAATACAAATCAAAGAGATGGAACAAGATATCGGTGTGAATTTGTTTTTGCGTGAGAACCGTAAAGTGGCATTGACGTCAGCTGGCGAATACTTTTTGCTGTATGCACGGCGTGTTTCTAGCACCCTTAACGAAGCCAATACCATGATGGAGCGCTTTCGCGGCACGCAATTTAGGCATTTAAAAATTGGTATGGTGAGTACCGCAGAATATTTTTTACCAAAAATGTTGGCTGAATTTAAAAAAGACTACCCAAATTTACAAGTTAGAGTTGAAATTAGAAATAGGCCGCAACTTGTCGAATTGTTGAGAGATGGTGAAATTGACATTGCCTTAATGGGGCGGCCGCCAAAAGAAATTGATACGCGTGTAGAGCCCTTTGCCAACAATCCACATGTGTTTATTGCTAGCCCACAAAATCCGTTGGCAGGTAGATTAAATGTAGCAGCAGAAGCACTGACTGAATTTGAAATGATTGTGCGTGAGCCCAGTTCTGGCACCCGCTCAATTATGAAAAACTATTTTGCAGAACATAACATTTCGCCCATTGTGAGCATGGAAATGTCCAGCAACGAGGCGATTAAACAAGCGGTAATCGCTAATTTAGGCATTTCGTTTGTGTCGCTGCACACAATTGGGCAAGAGCTTGCAAGCAACAAAATCGTATTGCTAGATATTCAAAACACGCCAATTATGCGCACTTGGCACGTTGTGGCGCTTAGCAAACGGAATGCCTCGCAAGCAGCTGAGGCTTTTCGATATTTTATGTTAGAAAAAGGCAGCGAGATGTTAACAACCATGTTTGCTGACACTGCTTGAACTATAAAAAACAGCACACCCTAAATATCCAAGTTGCTCGCACCCAGCGCATTGCTTTCAATAAACGCGCGGCGCGGCTCGACGTTATCGCCCATTAGTGTAGTAAAAATTTCATCAGCAGCAATCGCATCATCAATCTGCACTTTTAATAAACGGCGCACTTGCGGATCCATCGTCGTTTCCCATAGTTGCGAGGGGTTCATCTCGCCAAGGCCTTTATAGCGTTGAATATTGAGCGTGTTGCGCGCCTCTGCTAGCAGCCAATCGAGCGCTTGTTTGAAGGTGTCTACCGTTTGCTCTTTGTCGTTACGTTTAATGGTAGCGCCCGCGCCAACTAGACCATGCAACATATTAGATA
>JANOWA010000252.1:0-4588 GCA_031417675.1 Methylotenera sp. | reverse complement strand
ATCGCCCCAAGCGTCATCAGATTCGGCTTCTGGGTTGGCGGGGCGCGCGATAAACGCCTCACCTTCATAGTGAAACTCTTCTTCTTCGCGCGGCTCGCAGCAATGTGGACAGTTGATGACAAGCATAGGTTTTCTTTCTTAAATTTTACAGCAACGACTTTTAGCCACAGATGAACACAGATAAACACGGATTAAATTCATTTAAAAATCAGTATATTAGCTAAATTAAAATTGATACTTTCATAGAAATTCGTATGATATTTATAGATAGCCATTTGTGTTTATCTGTGGTTAAAATTAATGCGCAACACCAGCTGCGCCATGCTCGTCAATTAAATGGCCAGTATGAAAGCGGTCGAGTGAGAAGGCGGCGTTAAGCGGATGCGGTGCATCATGCGCGATAGTGTGGGCAAATACATTGCCAGAACCAGGCGTTGCCTTAAAGCCGCCCGTACCCCAGCCGCAATTAAAGTATAAACCCGCAACTTTAGTCTTACTGATAATCGGACAAGCATCAGGTGTGGTATCCACAATGCCGCCCCATTGGCGATTCATGCGCACGCGTGAAAACATTGGGAATAACTCGATAATCGCTGCTGCAGTGTGTTCGATAATATGTGGGCTGCCGCGCTGGGTGTAGCTAGTATAGTGGTCAATACCAGCGCCAATGACCAACTCGCCTTTGTCCGATTGGCTGACATAGCCATGCACGGCGTTAGACATGACGACAGTATCCAAAATTGGTTTTAGCGACTCAGAAACAAAGGCTTGCAGCGGATGACTTTCAATCGGCATTTTAATGCCTGCCATTTTGGCAATCACAGACGAATGCCCAGCGGTTACACAGCCCACGCGCGCCGTTTTGATAAAACCTTTATTGGTTTGCAAACCACGCATAGTGCCGTTCTCAATATCCATGCCCGTCACTTCACAATTTTCAATAATATCCACACCGTAATTACTGGCTGCGCGCGCAAATCCCCATGCCACCGCATCGTGTCGCGCTACGCCTGCGCGCGGCTGGTAGCTTGCACCCATAATAGGAAAGCGTGTATTTTTGCTAATATTAATCATCGGGATACGGTCTTTTACTTCTTGTGCATTCAGCGCCAGCGCGTCGATTCCATTCAAATTGTTGGCATTTACGCGGCGTTCAATATCACGCATATCTTGCAGAGTGTGGCCTAAATTAAACACCCCCCGCTGGCTAAACATGACGTTGTAGTTAATGTCTTCAGACAAACCTTCCCACAGTTTTAGTGAGTGCTCATACAACATCGCCGCTTCATCCCATAAATAATTTGAGCGCACAATGGTGGTGTTACGCGCAGTATTGCCGCCACCCAAAAAACCTTTTTCTAGCACAGCAATATTTTTAACACCATGCTCCTTGGCCAAGTAATACGCGGTTGCTAGGCCATGGCCGCCCGCGCCAATAATCACCACATCGTAGCTTGGTTTAAGGTCTGGGCTGCGCCATGTGGGCTGCCAGCCAACGTGGTTTTTAAGGCCTTGGCTGAGTAATGTCCAAATGGAATAGTCTTTTTTCAATTGCGTTCCAATAGATTGATTGATACGTTATTTTCATTCATTAATCCTGTAAAGATTGTATTACAAAAGACTGCTTGTTATACAAATACGACATGTCGTTTTAACTAAAGTAACGCGATACTGCATTTTTTTTCACTTAATATGGAGTACAATATTATTGTGTATATCAATGCAAAAAAATATTTGGTATTTTGTTTGGTCTGTTTGCAGATGGTTGCGCCATTTATTCACGCACATGCGTTTGGATTGGATAGCTTTAAACAGCATATGTTCCATTTTCATACAGATGAAGTCAGCAACATAAACATAAATAGCGCTGATACTGCGATAGGTCAAACACATGTTGGCGAAAATCAAATCATAGGTGCAATAATTACTGTCGCTAATGGCATTAAAACAGCGCTAGCAGATGATTTTGCAGATGACGTTGCTTTAATGGCGGTTTTATTCAGTTTTGTATTGCTATTGTTCAATTTCAACAATCTATTTCTACGAACCTATTCTCAAACTACACATTATCGGCGAATTCCCTACTCGCTTTACACCTCCCGCGCACCACCTCGCTAATTAAATCACACTTATTTTTTGGTTAATTTTAACCAGCTGATTTAATTAGGAGTTCCTATGTTCAAGCCATTGCACATTGTGTGCATTTTGCTCACTGTTGTTGTTTTTAATATTTCATTTTCGTTTGCTACAGAAGTGCAGCACGAAGATGAATTGGTAGTCAATAACACACTCACCCTGCACGATTTAGTTGAAAAAGCTTTGCCTAATTACCCTAGTAGCCAATTATTGGCAGCTAAAAAATTAGTGCTAGAAGCACATCAAATACAGGCAAATAGCCTGTTACCTGGTTCGGCAGCCTTAATTTTACGTAATCAAAATGATCAGCTGCTAAGTCGTAATGGCGAAACCGAGTGGGAGGCGGGCGTCGAGTTTCCGATTTGGCTTAGCGGTCAGCGCAAAGCGCGCGAAGCTATTGCTAATATCGCCAGCCAAAACTTGAGCGCAGATGTGCAATATTTGCGCCTACAACTCACTGGCATGGTGCGCGATGCACTGTGGGATAACCAATTAATGCAGGGTTTGGCAAATATTGCAAAAGCCAAACATGAGGCTGCTAGCCAATTGCAGCGCGATATTGAACGGCGCGTTACCTTAGGTGATATGGCACAAAAAGACTTACTCATTGCACAAACCGAAACGCTACAAGCAGAATCAGAGCGCATCAATGCCGAAGCAGAAGTGCAACATGCTAAATTTCGCTATAAAAATTTAACGGGTTTAAGCATGATTCCTGCCGAGTTTGCCGAGACTAAATCGGCCAAAGTAGATGTGCAAGAAACGCACCCAGCCTTGATCGACGCCAATAGTAAAGTCATGCTAAGCGCAGAGCAGCGCAATTTAGTGCGTATTGAAAATCGCGATAATCCTACGGTAATAGTTGGTACACGTAGTTTGCGCGGCGCAAGCGACACTGAATACAACAATAGCTTAGGCATTACGCTGCGCATTCCTTTGCAATCTGCAACGCGTAATGCACCATTACAAGCAGCTGCAGAGCTGCAATATGCAGAGAATCAAGCACATTTAAGCCAACTAAAATTATTACTGGCTGCAGCCATGCACGAGGCTGAACATAATTTGGAAGTCGGCACTGCACAATTGGGCGTATTAACGCAGCAAAATAACATTGCGCAACAAAGCTTAAGCGTTACACGCAGGGCATTTCAGCTGGGCGAGCTCGATTTAAGCGATTTAATACGCATACAAACGCAAGCATTCAATGCAGAACGTGCGCTAAAAAACCAACAAATTCAACAACTTTGGAATACTGCACGCTACAACCAAGCAGTAGGAGAATTACCATGAAAAATTTAATCGTATTATTTTTTGTATTGATAAGTAGCCAAGTGTTGGCTGCCGATTTAATCAAAATGTCTGCCTTACAACAAAGAAATCTTGGTATTAAAACTACTGCTTTGCAACTTAGCAGCAGTATGGCAGACCAAGCCTCAACGCAAGCTTATCCTGCCGAAGTAGTGGTGCCAGTTGACCAAGTGCGGGTAGTGAGCACGGCGCACGCGGGCTTAATTAATCAGCTAACGGTGACTACTGGCCAAACTGTTAAACGCGGCCAAGTCTTGGCGCAAATAACCAGCCCTGAGTTAGTCACCGTACAGCGTGAATTTTTACAAAGCCAAGCGCAAAGCCGCTTAGCCAAGCAATCGCTAGACCGCGATGCTGCTTTATTTAAAGAAGGCATTATTGCTTAAAAACGACTGCAAGCCAGCCAAAGCGCTTATCGTGAAACACAGGCGCTGCAAAATGAGCAACGCCAATTGCTTAAATTGTCTGGCGTATCTGATAGCGCCATTAAAAACCTGCAAGTTGCAGGTAGCTTCCAAAACGGCATTGCCTTAACAGCGCCTATTTCTGGCGTGGTATTAGAGGTAATGGTGGCGCAAGGCCAGCGCGTGGATTCCAGCATGCCGTTAATAAAAATAGCGCAGCTAAACCCGTTGTGGGTAGAGGTGCATGTGCCATTGGCCGATATTAAAAAAAGTAATATTCAAAAAGGCGCAATCGTACAATTAAAAGACTTGGATGCGAGTGGCAAGGTAATTGCCATGTTGCCCAGCATGCGAAGCCAAGACCAAACGGCGATTGTACGGGTAGCCATTTATCAAGGCGCAGATAATCTGTTTCCTAGCCAAATGGTGGATGCCATGATTGCGCCTAGCGAATCGACTTCTAGCTTTAGCGTGCCAAGCAAGGCCTTAGTTAACTCAAAATCGCAAGTAGTGGTATTTGTGCAAACCAGCACTGGTTTTGAAGCGCGCGCAATAAAGGTGTTAAGCACACAAGGTGAAACCAGCGCGATAACGGGCGATTTTACTGGCACAGAAAAAATTGCTATCTCTGGCACAGCCGCCATTAAAGGCGCTTGGTTGGGCATGGGAGGGCTAGAAGAATGAATAAGCTGATTGAGTTTTCGCTTAAAAACCCGCTGCTCATTGTCATATTAACGCTA
>JANOWA010000251.1:0-7149 GCA_031417675.1 Methylotenera sp. | reverse complement strand
AGCCAACGGGCAATTTAGACCGTAATTACGCGGCAGATATTATTACCTTGTTTAAGGCGTTTCAACAAGTGGGTGTGACGGTGATTATTGCCACGCATGATGCGCTTGGCCAAGCTAATTTAGATAATAAAGTATTGCATTTGCATCAAGGCAAGCTTGTAAACACAGAGGTTGCGGCATGAAAAACTGGGGCTACTCTTGGTTTCAGCAACATGCACAAGCGCTACAACTGGTGCTGCGCCGCTTTGCCACCAACAAACTTAGCACGCTGCTAATTTGCATTGCGATTGGCGTCACACTTGCCCTGCCAAGCTTGCTATACGCGGTGCTAGACAGCGCGAACGGCCTTGCCAATAATGTAAAAAGTGAATCAAAAATCAGTGTTTTTTTAACCCTGAACCATGATGACACGGCAGTAGGAAACATCACGACTGCGCTAAAAAATGAGGCGCAAATCAACAGCTTTAAATTTGTATCAAAAGACGATGCACTAAAGAATTTGCAAGCCACTGATACGAATAAAGACGTGCTGAATTCGCTTGAAAACAACCCACTGCCTGATGCGTTTTTTATTGAGCCAAAGCAACTGGATAACGATTCGGTTGAAAGCCTTAAAAGCACATTAAGCAAACTTGACGGCGTGGAAGAAGTGATTTTGGATGGCGCATGGTTAAAACGCTTGAATGCGCTACTGGCGCTCGGTCAAAAAGCCTTGACGATTGTGGCGACTTTGCTGGCGTTTGCGCTGATTGCGGTCATTGGCAACACCATTCGTATGCAAATTTTAACGCAGCAAGCCGAGATTAATTTAAGCCAATTAATTGGCGCGACTAACAGTTTTATTCGCAGGCCATTTTTGTACGCAGGTGCGCTGTATGGCTTGCTGGGCGGGCTATTTGCACTGGCAATTACCGCTACAGTCATTGTGCTATTTAATCAATCGCTTGCACCACTGGCCGCCGAATATCAAACCAATTTTGCACTGCATTTGCCAAGCCTTTCTGTTTGTTTCATCATCTGCGCGCTGGCATTATTGCTGGGCATCATCGCAGCGTATCTTGCCGTATCAAAATCACTATTAAAATCAGTTAGTTAGCTGATAATTAGCTGCTAAAATCCTCTATTTGACCCAGTTGGGCTATTTCATCTTTGTATTTTTACAGCTAGCATTGGCACATAGTAATTATATTGACTAAGTTATTTAACATATTTTTAACTGTGAGACTGATTGGAGATTATTTGATGAAAAATACTGTGTTGTTTGCACTACTTGCGATGAGCGCAATGACGGCTAACGCAAATGGGTTATCAATTGCTAATTCAACAGCGATTACTTTTAGTGGCTATGACGGGCAACCTGCTGTTTATACTGGTGCGCGCAGCAGTGGCTTTACGGGTGAAGTTTGGGCAGATGTAGCGGGTACTTTAGAGGCGGTTTATTTAGGTCAAGAAAGTGCTAACGTCAATCGTTTTCGATTTCAGCTTGGCAACGCAATAGACGAATCTGACAGCATTGGCACCAGCATATTTAGAACAACTGGTGCAGGACTCATTGATTTTAGATTTAGAGATTTAACCACCAACACAAGTTTTATTAACGGCTCATCACTCAGCTTTGCTATTTTAAATGGCGTTCTTAACCCACGTCGCGGCGCAACTAATTATGGCCCATTTGATTTTCTAGTTGGCCTAAACGATAACGGATCTAGCGATGGTGATTTTGATGACATGGTGATTGGTTTACGCTATACACCAGCATCTGTGCCCGTGCCAGCGGCATTACCTTTGTTTGCTTCTGCTCTAGGCTTATTAGGTTTTGGTGCAGCTCGTAGGCGACTGTAATGATTTAATTTATATCACTCTTCATTTAAGGGCGCGTTGTTTGCGCTCTTTTTTTGAAACAAAATTTTACAAAATTGAAACTATTCGTCACTAGCACTCTCCAACACAGAGTGCTAATATAGGCATTCTTGCAATTTAAGGAGTTTTACCATAAACGCTTTAACCATACCGTCAATTGGCTCATTAGATAGTTTTGATCAGTACATGCGCGCCATCAAGGCTTTTCCGCTGCTAACGGCAGAGGAGGAGCATGATTTAGGCTCGCGCCTCAAAAATAATAATGACTTAGAAGCCGCACAGCAACTGATTGTTTCGCACCTACGTTTGGTGGTGAGCATTGCGCGTGGCTATTTGGGCTATGGTTTGCCGCAATCGGATTTAATTCAAGAAGGTAATATCGGCCTGATGAAAGCGGTAAAACGCTTTGACCCAGATCGTGGGGTGCGCTTGGTTTCATTCGCTATGCATTGGATTAAAGCTGAGATGAACGAATATATTGTGCGTAATTGGCGCCTAGTGAAAACGGCGACAACTAAGGCGCAGCGCAAGCTTTTCTTTAATTTGCGTAGCATGAAAAAGGGTTTTGAGACCTTAAATCCCGATGAAGTTAAACGCATCGCGCGCGAGCTAAACGTGAAACCAGAAGAAGTAATGGAGATGGAATATCGCTTAAACGGGCATGAAATCTCGCTAGACGCACATCTTGACGATGATGGCGATGAAAGCTTTAGTCCAATTGCGTATTTAGAGGACGAAAGCCCTGAGCCTTCTGAACATTTAGCAATAAAACAAGCCGAAACGGCGCAATCAGTTGGCTTGGCACACGCGCTAGAAAGCTTAGATGAACGTAGTCGCCGCGTGCTTGAAGCGCGTTGGTTGACCGAAAATGCGTCTTCTACCTTACATGATTTAGCCGCTGAGTTTAGCGTCTCTGCCGAGCGCATTCGCCAAATTGAGCAAAAAGCCATGCAAAAGATTAAGGGCATGCTGCTGGCAACTGCATAATTATTAGCCTACTGCGCATATCAAAAAAGCCGACTTTAAGTCGGCTTTTTGTTTACTGCACGCTATTAATAATACAAATCAAATTAATGATACAAATTTATGCAGCCATTTCTACTGGTTCGCTTTCAAAATCTAATGCATTGCCCATGTGCTGACGCAAGATTTGTAAATCGGCCATCTGCGCCCGAATACTTTTTTCGATATTTTCTAGCTCTAAAATACGGTCTTCCAGCGTATCCGTTGCTTTGTAAATACGTTTAATGCACTCTAAACGACGACGTAATTGCAATTGATGCTCGCGCACTTGCGATTCCATTGGCGCAATCACGGCCTTAAGCCAATTTTCAACATCACGATTCGCCACTTCATATACATGAATCACGCGGCTGGCCAATGTTTCAAAAAACTTGGTGGTTAGCGTCATTTTTTCGTTGGCAATCATATTGAATGCGGTGTTAAATTGCTCCTTGTACGCGCGTTCTAGCTTGGCTAACTCTTTTTGATAACGTAGCGTAGAAAAGGCTGGCGGCTCGGATTTACGCAAGCCATGCTCTTTGCTGAACTTGTCGTACATCACGTCCATCATTTTCTTAATTTCATCAATTTGCTCGTCAGATTTAACCAAACGGCCTTTTTGCTCTAAGAAAAACTGATCCATCGCATCGCGAATCGTTTTAGTAAAACTGGCTTTAAGCATGGTTTCACGCGTGTTATGCACTTGTACTTTTAGTGCTTCCATACCCAACAATGTAAACAGTTTATTGGTTTGCTGTGAAAACACGCTGCGCAGCGCTTGAAAGCGTTGCAAACCTTTTTCAAAGTTTTCTTTGTCCACTTTCACTTTGTTCATCATGTGTTCAACCACATCTTCGTTTTTACCACGAAGGCCGCGCAGCTCGTCTAACTGCTCCACCACGCCAGCGACGCGAGAATCTAAAATCATATTCGAGTTGCCGATTAAATCTTCAATCTCGTTTTTGGTGTTATCGCGCACAATTTCTTTTTTAGATGGAATTAACTCATCTGACAGCGCTTTTTCTAGCTCAGGCAAACGGCTTTGCGCCAACAAAGCATCATCGCCATTAATTTTCGCCAACAAGCCTTTTTGCGCAGATGTTGGAAAAATTTGATTGGTTTCTAAACCAAGCAGCTCTGCACTGGTTTTGATTTGCTTTTGAATTTCTTTTTCAATTTCATTTTCGTTTTTCAGCTCGTCCCACAGGCCGTCAATTTTGTTGAGTACCGCCAAACGGCCTTTTTGCTTCCAACGCGTACCGCTAATATACTGGCGCCACACGTCAATTTCAGATTTCGTCACGCCCGTATCAGCGGCCAAAATAAACAGCACGGCATGCGCATTTGGCAGCATATTTAGCGTTAATTCAGGCTCGGTACCAATCGCGTTCAAGCCTGGCGTATCTAAAATCACCAAACCTTGCTCTAATAATGGATGCGGGAAGTTAATCATGGCATAACGCCAACACGGAATATCAATGCTGCCGTCTTTATTCAAACTCATGGCGTCGTCACTGCTGTTTGGATCGTACAAACCATATTTTTCGGCTTCTTCTGCCGAGACACGCTTGGTGCTGCTCACCTCTTTAAATGCTGCAATCATGCTATCGCTGTTATCAACATTAAACGGCACCGTATGCCATTCATCAGGATAGCGCTTGTATTCAGTAGTGGTGGCGTCAGACGAGCGGGTATCAATCGGCAACATCGAGATTGCGGTTGGCTTGGCGGGGTCGTACAATAACTCTGTCGGGCACATGGTAGTGCGGCCTGCGCTCGATGGCAGCAAGCGTTGGCCATAATCAGCAAAGAAAATCGCGTTAATTAACTCTGATTTACCGCGGGAAAACTCGGCCACAAACGCCACGTTTAGCTTGTCTTCGCGTAAGCGCTCAAGCAAATTAGTAATACGTTGATCAATTTGCGCATCATTCAACTCTTGCTCGTTTAGCCAGCTGCGATAATCGCAAATACTGTCAACCAGCGCTTTACGCCACTCTGAATACGCTGCAAATTGATGTGCTAATTTATTTTCTGCCATATTATCCCCAAAAGTAGTATCAAATTGACTACTTTTTTAGTAATTGTACTGTAGCACGAAGTAAAAAATAGTCAAATAAATCAGTCACATCTTAAACAATAATTAATCTAGTTTCTGATGAATGGTGGCTTTTTAGCGACAAACGGCAAAACTTTTAAAAAAATTGTCGCAAAAACCGCTATTTTATTAGCGAGTAGGCTGCTTCTGCTATCATTTAACTTTATTTAATTGTGTGTATTTATGAGTGGACTCGACCCAAACACCCCCCGCCCAATCGATATTCGCTTGCATCAAGCGTCAAAATTGCTGGAAATTAAGTTTGATAACCACACCGAATGCATGTTGAGTTGCGAGTTTTTGCGCGTGCATTCGCCTTCGGCCGAAGTTAAAGGCCACGGCGCAGGGCAAGAAACGCTGCAAATTGGTAAAGAATTGGTGAATATTACCGCAATCGAACCCATCGGCAATTACGCGGTCAAGTTAGTGTTTGATGATGGCCACGACACAGGGCTGTATTCTTGGGATTATTTGTATTATTTGGGTCAACACTACGAAGCGATGTGGCAAGATTACCTCGCAAAACTGGAAATGGCTGGGCACAAAAGGATAGCTTCTAAATGACTGAAAACAACTTAAATCAAACCACGCACTTTGGTTTTAAAACCGTTGACGAAGCCGAAAAACAACAAAAAGTGGGCGCAGTATTTCACTCTGTCGCCAGTAAATACGATTTAATGAACGATGTGATGTCGGCCGGCATGCATCGCGGCTGGAAGCGCTTTGCGGTGGAGATTAGCGGCGTAAAAGCGGGCGACAAGGTGTTAGATATTGCGGGTGGTAGTGGCGATTTAAGCAAATTATTCGCCAAAAAAGTTGGGGCGCATTTAATTAAAGGCGCAGGCTCAGTAACGCTCACCGATATTAATGCCAGTATGCTCGCAGTGGGCCGCGATCGCATGATTGACGCGGGTCTTAATGTGCCTGCCATGCAGTGTAATGCCGAAGCTTTGCCGTTTGCGGATAATAGTTTCGATTGCGTAATCGTCGCGTTTGGCTTGCGCAATATGACGCACAAAGATGTTGCCTTAAAAGAAATGCAGCGAGTACTAAAAGTGGGTGGTCGATTGCTGGTGTTGGAGTTTTCTAAAGTATGGCAGCCGCTAGAGAAACTATACGACGCGTACTCCTTCAAATTACTGCCGTTAATGGGCAAATTGCTGGCCAAAGATGCCGAAAGCTATCAATATTTGGCTGAGAGCATTCGCATGCACCCAGACCAAGAAACCCTGAAACAAATGATGCTGGATGCGGGTTTAGGCAAGGTTGATTACTATAATTTAAGCGCGGGTGTGGTAGCTTTGCATAAAGGCTATAAGTTGTAATGATTAAACCGATTGTCACAAAGTTTCTGCAACATATTACCAATCAAAACGAATGGTCGAGGGTCTATTTAATGCCGTTCGCTGGCAAAGTTGTTTGCTTTGATTTTGTGCTGTTAAAAGCCAATTTACTGATTTTAGAAGATGGCAGTTTGGCTTTAAGCGGAGAAACAGCATCGCCAGACGCCACTATCTACGTGCCCCCCAGCCTTGCCTTGCGCTTGCTGGCAAAAGACGAAGCGGCAAAAATGTTTATAAAAATTGATGGCGATACGCACCTTGCCACCGAACTCAGCAAAGTATTGCAAAATATGCGTTGGGATATTGAAGAAGATTTGAGCCATGTGACGGGCGATGTTGCCGCCTTTAAAATCGGTGTGTTATCGAAAAAAGCCTTTGCCGAAATGCGGCAACAAAGCATTAACGCAGCTGAAATGCTCAGCGAATTTTGGCAAGAAGAAAAGCCAATTTTAGCTAAAAAACGTCACGTGGAGCAGTTTAACGCCGATGTTGATACGCTAAAAAGTGATGTGGCACGCTTTGAAAAACGGTTTGCCAAGTTAAACAAAAAGCTGGCAGAAAGCGTTGCCAAATAATGCATTATTTTCGTTTTTTATACATTATTTTTGTGATTTTTAAATTTGGTTTAGATGAATTTGTTGCCGACCACCTTAAATTTAAACCGCTGCATATTCTACTTAAGTGCTTGTTTTTTTGGCGCAATACTGAAACACCGCGTGGCGTAAGGCTGCGGCTTGCGCTGGAAAGGCTCGGGCCTTTATTCGTCAAATTTGGCCAAATGCTGTCCACCCGCCGCGATTTATTGCCGCCCGATGTGGCTGAAGAGCTGGCTAAACTGCAAGATAA
>JANOWA010000250.1:0-3329 GCA_031417675.1 Methylotenera sp. | reverse complement strand
CGTAAAGCACAAGCGGCCGGTATCGGTGGCGAAGTGTTGTGCGTAGTGGCTTAAGGAGAAGCAAATGTCACGTGTTGCTAAAAATCCAGTCGCGATTCCAGAAAAAGTTGAAGTGGTGCTAAGCGCAAATAGTATTGCGGTAAACGGCCCATTAGGCAAATTGTCACACCCGTTGACTGATGCTGTTGTGTTGAAACGTGAAGGCGAAACCATTACCTTCACTGCAACTAGCGATAGCCAACATTCACGCGCGATGTCAGGCACCTTGCGGGCCTTGGTAGCGAATATGGTACATGGCGTTTCAACTGGATTCACTAAAAAATTAACCTTGGTTGGCGTTGGTTATAAAGCCAATGCGCAAGGTCAAATGCTCAATTTAGAGCTTGGTTATTCACATCCAATTAATCACAACATGCCAGCGGGTATTAAGGTGCAAACACCTACACCAACGGAAGTGATTGTTACTGGTTTCGATAAGCAAGTGGTTGGTCAAGTTGCTGCACAAATTCGTTCGTACCGCGCACCAGAGCCTTACAAAGGCAAGGGTGTTCGTTATTCGGATGAAGTGGTTGCAATTAAAGAAACTAAAAAGAAATAGTTAACCAGAAAAAATAAGTAGATTAAAGGTAAAACCATGAACAACGTAGATAATCGCTTACGCCGTGCACGTAAAACCCGTGCCAAAATCGCTGAGCTAAAAGTGACACGTTTAAGCGTGCATCGTACTAATACGCATATTTATGCGCAAATCATTGCCGCAACTGGCGACACAGTATTGGCTAGTGCTTCAACCGTTGAAGCAGATGTACGTAAAAAAGTAAAAAATGGTGGCAATGTTGAAGCTGCTGCTGCAATTGGCAAATTGATTGCCGAAAAAGCGAAAAAAGCGGGTATTACAACAGTTGCTTTCGATCGTTCTGGCTACAAATACCATGGTCGTATCAAGGCGTTGGCAGATGCTGCGCGTGAACACGGCCTTTCATTCTAATAGGCGAGATATATAATGGCTAGAGAAATGGAACAACAATCACAGCAAACCGACGGCTTGCGTGAAAAAATGATTACGGTTAATCGTGTCAGTAAAACGGTTAAAGGTGGTCGTATCATGAGTTTCGCAGCATTGACAGTAGTCGGTGATGGCGATGGCGCAGTCGGTATGGGCAAAGGCAAGGCGCGTGAAGTGCCAGTTGCAGTGCAAAAAGCCATGGATGAGGCGCGTCGCGGCATGTTAAAAGTGAATTTGAATAACGGTACGCTACATCACGCTGTTACTGGTGTGCATGGTGCGGCTAAAGTGTTTATTCAGCCTGCTTCTGAAGGTACTGGCATTATTGCTGGTGGCGCAATGCGCGCAATTTTTGAAGTAATGGGCATCACTAACGTAGTGGCTAAATGTATCGGTTCTACTAATCCATACAACTTAGTACGTGCTACGCTAAATGGCCTTGAATCAATGAATACGCCAGCTGAAATTGCAGCAAAACGCGGTAAATCAGTCGAAGAAATTAGAGGTTAATGATGGCTACAGCTAAAACAGAAGATGCAAAAGTTAAAGCGCCTGCTAAAGCGAAGCTTGCTGCGCCAGCAAAGGTTGCTGTGGCAAAAGTAAAAGCAAGCCCAAAAGAAAAAGATGTGAAAATGGTTAAAGTAACATTGGTTAGAAGCCTTATTGGCCGTATTGAAGCGCACAAAGCTACTGTAAAAGGCCTAGGTTTACGTCGCATGCACCATACGGTTGAAGTGCAGGATACGCAAGCTGTTCGCGGCATGATTAACGCAGTTGGTTATCTGTTAAAGGTAGAAGCATAATGCAATTAAATACAATTAAGCCTGCAGAAGGCGCAAAAAAAGAAGCGCGTCGAGTAGGGCGTGGCATTGGTTCTGGTTTTGGTAAAACAGCAGGTCGCGGTCATAAAGGCCAAAAATCACGCACAGGCGGTTTTCATAAAGTGGGTTTCGAAGGCGGTCAAATGCCGTTGCAACGCCGATTGCCAAAACGTGGTTTCAAATCGTTGACTAAAAAAGATACTGCACATGTGCGTACTTCTGAGTTGAATGATTTGCCCGTGGATACAATCGATTTGTTGGTGCTAAAGCAAGCCAATGTGATTTCTGGTAATGCTTTGGCTGCAAAAGTATTTTTGTCTGGCGAAATCACTAAAAAATTAAATTTAAGTGGTTTGTTACTGACAAAAGGTGCGCGCGCTGCGATTGAAGCAGCTGGCGGCAAAGTTGCAAGCGCAGAATAATTAGCTGATTAATTGAGAATAGTGCATTGGCGCAAGATAGTTTATTAGCTTCAGTAGGTAAAATGGGTGAACTTAAGAGTCGCCTGTGGTTTGTACTGGGTGCGCTAGTTGTGTACCGCTTAGGCGCGCATATTCCAGTGCCAGGTATTGATCCGACTGCACTTAAGCAATTATTTGATTCGCAAAGTGGCGGTATTTTAGGCATGTTTAACATGTTTTCAGGCGGCGCATTGTCGCGCTTTACTGTTTTTGCTTTGGGTATCATGCCTTACATTTCCTCATCGATTATTATGCAATTGGTGTCGGTCGTTTCTCCTAAAATGGAGGCGCTGAAAAAAGAAGGTGAAGCGGGCAGACGTACTATCACTAAATATACGCGCTACGGTACGGTGATTTTAGCGACGTTTCAAGCGATTGGCATTGCAATCGCATTGGAAGGCCAAGCAGGCCTAGTGTTAGAGCCAGGTATGGCATTTAGGTTGACAGCAGCCATAACGCTAGTGAGCGGCACCATGTTTCTAATGTGGCTGGGTGAGCAAATTACCGAGCGTGGTATTGGGAATGGTATATCGATTATTATTTTCGCGGGTATTGTTGCTGGTCTGCCACATGCAATCGGTAGCACTTTAGAGCTGGCTCGTACGGGTGCTTTCTCGATACCGCTCGTTATATTTTTGTTTGTTGCAGTGTTGCTGGTAACAGCTTTGGTCGTGTTTGTAGAGCGTGGTCAGCGTAAAATTACGGTGAATTACGCCAAGCGCCAAGTGGGTAACAAGGTGTATGGCGGCCAAACAACGCACTTACCATTGAAGTTGAACATGGCTGGTGTGATTCCACCCATTTTTGCATCAAGTATTATTTTATTCCCAGCGACTTTAGCAGGCTGGTTTGGTAGTGGCGAGAAAATGCATTGGTTGAAAGATGTGAGTGGCGTGTTGTCGCCAGGTCAACCTATCTATATTTTCTTGTTTGCAGCAGCCATTATGTTTTTTTGTTTCTTTTATACGGCCTTAGTATTTAACCCAAAACAAATCGCAATAAGTTGCGACCAAATAAAAAAGCCTCGAATTTTAACAGCTA
>JANOWA010000249.1:0-7790 GCA_031417675.1 Methylotenera sp. | reverse complement strand
CCCAAGAAACTTAATTAAAATTTTTAATTAAAACACAATGGGGCGTTAGCTCAGCTGGTAGAGCAGCGGACTTTTAATCCGTTTGTCGTGGGTTCGATCCCCGCACGCCCTACCAAATATAAAGCCTAGTCAGAATTGACTAGGCTTTTTTGTTTGTGTCTTTTAATGTTTATGCACTAAGTTTGAAATAAATCGTGGCCTGCTTTTTATTGTTGCTGGTAATAAACTTGCTGTTCCTTTCGTGGATATTTTATTAGTTAAAGCTTAAATAAGTGATGGTGTAAGAACCATCAACAGGCCTAACATTGAAATTAACCAAACAATCGTCCTAACTACTGGGACGCCATAGGCGTATAAAGGAAAGTAAATAATCCGTGCGATTAAATAAATTAAACAGCCCCAATAGCTATAAATACTATAGGTGTGGCTGGTGGCAACTATCAAAACTGCACTTGCAAACAGCGCAAAGGTTTCAAAAAAATTAGACTGTGCCCTTAACAGGCGTGCAGTTAAAGGGCTTAATTCTCGTGTCTTTTCATCACGAGCCCCCATGTTCCATTTAGCACCAAGCTCTTTTGTACGGGCGTTACCTGCAATAAGAATATGCGCAAGTCCCAGTATGACTGCCCATGCCAAACAATGTAGTTCTAGTGTCATATCCAGCGCCATATTATCGTACCCTCAAATTTAAAATATCAGTTTAACTGTTAACACGTTGACGTTTCGCTTCTTTACGCTTCATCTCAAAATATTCGACACGTTCTACTTCATGCAGCTGCTGGGCAAATTGTTCTGTGCTGTCAAACCAATACTGAAAACGTTTTTCCTGTTGATTTTCTGGCGCCTCTTTCAATGTGGCCAAGTATGCATCAATTGCTAAGTAATATCGCATGGTATTACGCTCGACCACGCCGCGCACACCTTGAATATAACTTTGTTCGCCGTTGGCTTGGTTTGGCTCAATACTAAAGCCGACTTTATCTTTTCCAATCGTGGCTAAGTAGCCTTTCATGGCTAATCGACCCGTCAAACCATAAGAATAGGCATAGGTAAAATGTAAAAAAGTCTTATTTTGGCTAATTGGCGTGGCTTCTACCCAAATACGGTAATCTTTTGTGCCTAGCGGACCATCAGCCGCTTTCATTTCTACCGAAAAATAATTAGCGGCTGTGGTAATACTTTCGTAGTTAAACTTAGCTTTGTAGGTTTCAACCAAAGGTTGGTCATACTTTTTGCCTAAATTAAGGTTTAATACAGTGCCTACATTACTTTTTACGACACGACAATATTTAACATTAATATGCAAAATTAAGGCATCACACCAATGATCCGGATTATTAATAGCGCTGTTAACTTGTTCAAATGGATAATCTAATACTGCATAAATTTCACCTTTTAAGGCATCTGGCGATTCTGACGACTTAAGCACTAATGGGCGTTTAAACTGATTGTTTTGTAATTCGTTATTTAATGCTTTGTATTGCCGAGTTAAGGCAATCACAAAGCCTTCTGCGGAAGATTTTGTCTCAGCTGCAAACGTGTTTTGGCTTACCAAACACGCCATAAAAACTAAGCCAGCTAATCGTTTTATTGGATTCGTGAAAAAATTGTCAATCGATACCATGTGTTCATTCCAATAGCAAAAAATAATCAG
Source organism: Methylotenera sp. (assembly GCA_031417675.1). Classification (GTDB taxonomy): domain Bacteria; phylum Pseudomonadota; class Gammaproteobacteria; order Burkholderiales; family Methylophilaceae; genus Methylotenera_A. The sequence continues at coordinate 6,136 of JANOWA010000249.1, read as the reverse complement.
TTAAATGTTAAGTGCTAAAGCCATCTTGCCCATAATCGGGCAGATTGTTCTTTAATACGCGCACCAATAGAGCGTTGACGCCATTGCTCTAGCGTAATTTGTTTGGATGAAGCTAAATCAGCCTCAAATAACGATTGCATTTGGGCACCAAAATCTTGCCCTAACATCACTGCATTAATTTCTTGGTTATTCACAAAGCTGCGCCAATCAAGGTTGGTAGAGCCAACCGTAGACCAAACGCCGTCAATTAACGCAGTTTTGGCATGCAACAGCGCCGCTTGGTGCTCGTAGATTTTCACATTTGCACTTAGTAACTCATCGTAATAAGAGCGTGATGCGTAAAAAACCAAGCTAGAATCAGTTTTTTCTGGTAACAGCAATCGCACATCAGCGCCACGTTTAACTGCATCTTTAAGAGCAGCTAGTAATTGTGGATCTGGCACAAAATAAGCATTGGTTAAAAATACCTGTGTTTCTGCACTATTAATCGCCGATAATAAGGTGGCATATATTTGACTATAAGCTTCATCTGGGCTGCTGCCTATTGCGCGTACTACTTCATTGCCTTGGCTCGTTAATGTTGGAAAATAAGCTTTTGCGGCTAAAGGCTCACCTTTTTGTTGTTGCCAAGTTTCAGTAAACATTTTTTGAAACTCAGCCACTACAGGCCCAGCCAACTGTAAGTGCGTATCGCGCCATGGAACATCAACTTCACTATCTTGAGATTTATCTTTAGATTTATTTGATGCTCGTTTTGAAGCCCCACCAAATGATCCGCTAGAATAAACACTGCTAATATTAATGCCGCCTACAAAAGCAACTTTTCCGTCCACAATCAATAGTTTTCGGTGGTCGCGCTGATTCCACTGCCAATCTTTGCGCTTATCTAAAGGGTTAATTGGGTTAAATTCCAATACATTAATACCATTGTCTTTTAGCATGGCAAAAAACGCTTTTGGGGTATTAAAAGAGCCAGCACTATCGTAAATCATATTTACTTGAACGCCGCTTTGTTGCTTGGCGATTAAAATGGCTGCAAACTGTTGACCTATTTCATCGTCTTCAAAAATATAGGTTTCCATATTAATGTGGTCTTTAGCGTTTTCTATCGCGCTTAACATCGCGGCATAAGTGCTCGGGCCATCTACTAATAAATCTACTTTGTTGCCCACCATTAATGGGCTGCCAATAATGGTGGAAATAAGTGCTAAGTGCTTGTCAAAAATATTGGTTTCTAAACCATCCTTTTTAATTTTTGCGATTATTTTTTTGCTTTGTTGGTTGCTAATTGCCCCATGTGCATTTTCTAGGCTAATTTTTTTTGGCGATTGCATGGCCATATCTGGCACAAGAATAGGCATAGATGTGCAAGCAGTTAAAAGCAGCAAATAAAGCAGGCCAACAACCAAAACAGCATTTTTAACAGTCATTAGTGTTGCCCAAAAGATAAATTGAATATGAATTAACTTTACATTAAAAAAATAAATCGTTACGTACGCCAGCGTACAGAAGGTTTTAAATAAACAGCAGATTATTACTAAAGTTACGGTTTTGTATCGTTACCAGTGGTAAAAAACCACTTTCAATTGGAATTTTTATGGAGATGAAAAAATGAAACAATTCAAAATAGTACTTAGTTTTATGTTAGTTGCCGTATTTTCCCTCATGCTAGGCTGCGCTTCTACCGCTAAAAAAGAAGGTACTGGTGAATACATCGATGACAGCGTGATTACCACTAAAGTAAAAGCCGCTGTACTCAATGAGCCCACTTTAAAATCGGCTGAAATTAATGTAGAAACATTTAAAGGTGTCGTGCAATTAAGTGGCTTCGTTAATTCACAAGAAGATATTGCAAAAGCAGCATCCGTGGCAAAAGGTGTTAAGGGCGTTGAATCGGTTAAAAATGACATGCGACTTAAAGCCAAATAGTGCTTTGATTACATCGTCTGATTGACTAAATTAGCCCTTAATTATGTTGAAATTAATCACACTATTTTCGACATTGTTAGGGCTAATTTTTTATTTAAGTTGGCTTGGGCTATTTAATTACTTTTAGCTAAACAAATACTTCATCCACATCAGGTTCATTGGTCAAATTGGTCTCGGGTGCTTTTAAAAACTGTGCATAAGTATCTACATCTGCTAGATAACATAAACAAGAGGCAGTTTTTAAGCCTTTACGATTGTGGATAATTACGTTGCCACGGCTATAACTAATTAAGTTTTGTCGTTGCAACGAGCCCGCAGCCTTGGTAACGCCTACTCTGCGCACCCCAAGCATTTGTGCTAATAGCTCTTGCGTCACATGCAGTTCATCCAATTGCGATCTATCCTGAAACGCTAACAGCAACTTCGCTAATCTAGTTTCTAACACATGAAAAAGATTGCAAGAGGCCGTTTGTAATAATTGGCTATAAATGACAAAAATGTAGCGCTTTAGTAATTGCCTCAGCGCTGAATCATGTTCTACCTGGTGAATAAAATCGGCGGTAGCAATACGCAAGGCAAAGCCTGCATTCTGCACCACTGCGCGACAAGGCGTTAAATCTTCGCCTAATATGACATGGGGAAAAAGCGCGCCTTCATTGCCAATTAAAGCAATTGCCAAATAAGGGTTATCGGGGATTTTTTTCTCCAAAGAAATAATGCCTTCAATTGGAAAATAAACATGATCAATGACACTACCAGCAACTTCGATAACATCGTGAAGGTTAAGGGCAAGCACCTCGCAACTATCAATAAATTGAATGCGATTTTTATCAGGTAACAAATTTAATAATTGATTGCTGCCAATACTGGCTTGTTTGAATGGCATATGAGTTGCCCTTTACTTTTAGCGCTGTAATATTTAAAAACGCAACAGGCGGCAAAAGGAAAAGTCTATTACATATCCGAATGTCGAAGGCTACAAAGAGTCATAACGCATAATTTAACCTAACCTACATAAAAAGTCTGTTCGTTAGCCCACATAAAACAGTTTAATGTGTTTGTTAAGCGCAAAGGTTCTTAAGTGCGCTAGCGCACAAAAATTATCATTGATTGCAATGTGTGCAAGCGTACAGACGATACACAAGTAAACAGGTAATTTTTCGTTTAAACAAGTAACTTTAAACGAGCGTAATTATGAGCGAATTAACCGTACAGCCAGTTAAAGCAGAAAAAATAGCGGCTATGTGCGCTGCCACACAGACAATAAAAACAATTAATTTTAAACTGTTTTGAAAATAGGCAATATTTTTTATTAGTTAACAATTTGAAAGGATTTCAAAATGAACTGGGATCAAATAGAAGGTAATTGGAAACAATTTAAAGGCAATGTAAAGCAACAATGGGGCAAATTAACCGATGACCAATTGGATGTCATTGCAGGCAAACGCGAACATTTAGCAGGAAAAATACAAGTGATGTATGGCATTGGCAAAGACGAAGCAGAAAATCAGTTATCGGATTGGCAAACTAAGCAAAAAAATATGAATGGATTTGAAAACGAACATTAATGGACATTGATCGACCATGAATTATTGATTGCTAATAATTGACTAGGAAAGGAATTAAAAAATGCACCGAGATCGCAACAACGGCACTTGGCCAGAATTAAAAGCCAAACGGCACGATAAATTTGACAATCCAAAATTTGACGATTTACCTATACATAGCCTAGATCTGATGCCCAATCACTTAGACGGTGATGCGCGAGATATTCAAAAAGTAAAAAAAGATAGGGCAGCGAAGCAACTGTCAGACGTGAAAAACATGTTTAAAAACATGGTCGATTACGAAGACAAACACAATAATTTAATTTAATTAGGCGTGTTTAAAGCAAAATCATGAAAATTTTGAACAAACAAAAGACGCATTTTTTAAAAATAACCAAATGTGGTTTATATCAAATTAAATATGACACCGTAAAAAACGTCAACCATTTAATTAACAATATTTTAGATAATGGTCATACAAAAAATACAAACAACAGGCAAATTAACCTACAAAGTATTTTGAGCCCTAAAAAGGAATTGTGATGACAAAACTGGACGTTAGTATAAGCGAGCTTGCGTTAGCTGCGCTGGTCGCGATTGCACTTATTTTCTGTTTTAGCACGTTTAATGGTGCTAGTGCAGAAACCATGTCAAAAAGTAAGTATCAGGCACTTGAGAAAAATATAATGGCTGAATATAAGGCTGCAAAAATCCGCTGTGCATCGCTTGTTGGCAGCGAAAAAACGTTTTGCGATACCAATGCCGACATCGCAAAAGATCAGTCAAAGGCCGATTTAGAGCGCAGTTTTACACCTTTGATTCAACAAAGAAAAATAGAGAAATCAGACAAAATTATACAAGATAAAACGGTCAAATTTGATGACTTTAATTATAAAAACAACCCATTTAACACGCTTGAATTTGACAATATTTACCACGTAAAAGCATAAGGCTAAAAAATGAACGCTCCAACAAATGACATCACTGCAGGCAATTTAAAAGCATTAACTGATACACAAACCTTGCGCAAACGCGCGCGCCAGCATGTAGAAGAAGGCGCGGTAACCACTGGTTATGCAGCGGATAGAGGCGCAGTGATTGAATTGCTTAATGAAGCATTGGCAACAGAATTAGTGTGTGTATTGCGCTATAAACGCCATTACTTTATGGCAAAAGGCATTCATTCTGAATCGGTTAAGCCAGAATTTTTGCAACATGCAAAAGAAGAAATGGCGCACGCTGACCGCATTGCAAAACGCATCACCGAGCTGGGCGGCGAGCCTAACTTTTCACCTGATGGCTTAAGCAGTCGCAGCCATGCCGAATATATGCCAGGCGATTCATTAATATCGATGATTAAAGAAGACTTAATTGCGGAACGCATTGCCATTGAAAGTTACCGCGAGCTGGTTGCGTATTTAGGTAATAACGACCCCACCACCCAGCGCATGATAAAAGAAATTTTGGCAATGGAAGAAGAGCATGCGGACGACATGGCTTCGCTATTAGAAGGCATGAGTTTTAAATAGATTAACCCCAATTTTATTCATCCAATTTTACCCATAAAACTAAATACATCAGAAAGATAATATGCGCGAACAATTAAAGTTTTTGTTACCAGATATTAATACTGCCAATCAAGCGTCTGAGGCCTTATTATTGGCGCGAATTGACAATAAAAATATTTGTTTCTTAGCCAAGCCAGGTACTAATCTTGGCAAATTACAAGCGGCCAATACCCTTGATAGCACCAATGTGATTAATGAGGGCGAAAGAGGTCTTTTGATTGGTGCATCGATTGGCTTATTAGCAGGGTTAATCACACATTTTTATTTTCCTGGCATTCCACAATCTTTGCATATCAATTGGATGGTGCTAGTAGGCGCATTAATGGTGTTAGGTGCGGCCTTATCCGCGATTGGCGCAGCCGTTTTTGGCGTTAATTTTTTTAACGATGATTTACAAAACTATAAAAAAAGAATAGAGGATGGCGCAATATTAATGATTGTTTCGGCGCCTTTTCAACGTTCAAATGAAATCACCAAAATAGTGAGCAAATTACATCTCAAGTTTTGAGCTTCAAGTTCTAAACTTCAAGTCTTAAGCCGTAAATAATCAATTAAGTTTTAAAATCGCCTGTAAAAGTTAAATGCAAAAAAAGCCCTCGAACATCGAGGGCTAAACCACGTTTAAGGGAGAAACGTGGGGATATTATTAGCTAAATTAATACTAATTCAGTTGACGACTTCTAGTGAGGGCATACTTTTTAAAAGTAGGACTGCAAACTTATCTGCAGTTAATGGGTGACTAAAAAAGTAGCCTTGGCCTTCTTCACAGTGGCGCGCTTTTAAAAAGGCTAATTGGCTGGACGTTTCTACGCCTTCGGCCACTACTTTTAGTTTTAGGCTGTTACCCATGTTTATAATGGCGCTCACAATAATGCCATCATCTTTGGCGGACTCTATATTTTGCACAAAAGATTGATCGATTTTTAGCACATCGATGGGAAAGCGCTGCAAATAACTTAAGCTAGAATAACCAGTGCCAAAATCATCTACCGCTAGTTTCAAGCCCATTTTTTTTAATTGTTGCAGTATGCTTTTGCTGCTCTCGGCATCGCGCATTAATACGCTTTCGGTAATCTCTAGCTCTAAAAACTG
>JANOWA010000248.1:0-3880 GCA_031417675.1 Methylotenera sp. | reverse complement strand
ATCATGAGCATACATTGCAATTGTTGTTTTTTGAGCAAATTAGCCGCATCTGCTGCTTGCGCCTCGGCTTGACTAGCGCTGGCTGGCGCTAAAAAGCCTACTTTTGCCGTTAAATTAGATAAGCGCGCCGTTTCACTGGTCGATTCCGCATTGTTTTTGGCAACCATTGATAAATTTTCGCAAAGGCGATAATTGCTATATTGCCTAGCGGTTTCAGCCGCCACAATAATACGCGCATCGTGCCACAGCGCTTTTTTACCCGTTAATTGCGCTTCCTCTGCACTTCTAGCGGCTGCTGCTTTGCCCCACACATCTAGCTCCCACCTAGCATTTAAAGCCGCGCCAATATTGGTGCTGGGCGGAAATATTAACCCTTGCTGACTGCGCGTTGCGCTGCCATCTAACGTCACATTCGGTTGTGATTCAGCCGCATCGACAATCACAGCGGTTTGCGCTTCGACTATTCGGGCTTTTGCGCTAGCCACGTCAGCACTGACGCCTTGCGCAGAATCAATTAATTGAACCAGCAATGGATCGTTAAACTGTTGCCACCAATTGGTAAGATTACTGATATTGCCATCATGCGGCAAGGTGGCCTGCCAACTGGCGGGCGCTTTATTATTTGCTTCAGTGCTTATTTTGGCATGCTTAGATTTAAATAAATTCAAGCTAGCGCAGCCAGTTGTTAGCCCGCCTATCAACAAGATGAATATTAATTTAGTTTTAAAATAATGCATGCAATGAAAATACAGTTATATAAATTAGATTCTACCATCTCGGCATCGCTAAACATATCTTCTGCGCGCGAACTTAATGAAATTTAAACAAGCATTTAAGCAAGTTTAGATTAAAATTACGTACTGACCACATTTTGCTATATTGATAGAAAGCGCGCTAATGCAAAACACCATCGTATTGATTAAACGCTACCCGTTTGCCATGTTGCTAGCAGTGCAAGTCATCAGCATTCTATTTTATGGCGTCATGACTGACTCAAAATTAAGTCACCTTATCTTTAACTGTTTAGGATTGGCCGTGCCAATTTTAGCCGTATGGACAGTATATCGCTCGCCAGCCACTAATTGGGTTGGCTTAGTTTTAGCCATAACCGCCATTGGCGCATCGCTTCTATCACGCTTTGCCAATCAACCAAGCTGGTTAATTTGGGCGCATATTTTTGAAAGTTTGCTGTACTTTTATGCGGTGGCAAGTTTGGTGATGGTGATGTTTAAAGATGACATTGTGACACTTGACGAGTTATTTGCAGCCGCAGCCACCTTTACATTACTCATTTGGGCGTTTGCGTTTGCTTATTCAGTGGTGCAACAAATTTACCCCGGAAGCATCATTGCTAGCATTAACCCCACTGCACCGCGTACCTGGATAGAGCTAATATTTGCCAGCTTTTCGATGCAATCTAACACAGGCATTGGCGATGTTTTTCCTGTTAATGGCATTGGTCGTGCAATTGGCTCATGTCAAATGTTTACTGGGGTGATGTATACGGCAATTGTGGTGTCGCGCTTAGTAAGCATCGCAGCTGGTGCTAAAAAATAGTGACGAAACAACTAAAAATAGACGTAAAAAAGCGCGTATTTAGCGCGCTTTTTTATTATTATAGATGCCAAATAATTGGCAAATAATTGTCAAGTAGTGGTCAATTATTTAAGCTGATACACCAGCACTGCGTCACCTTGTTTAAAGCCAAATATTGAGTTGCCGCCACTAGCAACGGCAACATACTGCACGCCGTTAATAGTATAAGTAATCGGCGGCGCATTCACGCCAAATTCCGATTTGGCTTGCCATAACAACGCGCCTGTTTGGCTATTATAGGCATTAAAGTGACCATCACCCTCGCCGATAAACACCAAGCCGCCTGCAGTTGCTAACACACCACCCAGCAATGGCTGCGCGGTTTTATTCTGCCAAGCAATTTTGCCTGATTTTAGATCAATCGCTGATAACAAGCCCCAGCGTGGGTCTTGCGTTGGTTCACTAGCTGCATAGCGAATGGCCGTTTTGTCATTAACTGCTGGCTCATGCAAGGTGTATTTAATGGGCGCATGAATGCCTTCAATAAAAACACGTTGATTTTTTTCATCCAAGCTCACAGGGCTCCAGTTGGAGCCACCCAAAATACCTGGATAAATCACAATGCCCTCAGCTGTGGCTTTTTTAAACATATTTTGTTGCGGCACAAAAGCGTCCGACTTTTTCAGCAGCTCACCCGTGGCGCGATTATGTATATAAAACCAGCCTGTTTTGCTGGCTTGACCAACAGCCGCTATCATTTTACCGTTCAAATTATAGTTAAATAACACAGGCGGGCTAGCTAAATCATAACCCCATAAATCATGCGGCACTTGCTGATAATGCCATCTGCGCAGGCCGGTATTTATATCTAACGCCACCAATGAAACCGTATATAAATTGTCGCCAGGGCGCGAAACATCGTTCATCTGTGGGCTGGGGTTGCCTGTGCCAAAGTATAAAGTATCGGTTTCGGTATCAATCGCAGGCGTACTCCAAGCTGATCCGCCACCAAAGCGCGCCGCATCGGGGTATTTGGCCATATCGGCTTTTTCTTGGGCAATATCGCGGTTAAAAGTCGCGCCGTCTTCTAGCTTTTCGGCAAATTTTCCTTCCCAACCATATTGCGGAATCGTATCAAATTGCCAATATTTTTCACCTGTTTCTACGCTATAAGCGGCCAAAAATCCTGGGCGGCCATAGCGTCCTGTTACGCCAATTACCGCGCCCAGCGGCGCATCTGCTGTAGGGTTATCAATATGTAAACCATAACCCACGCCCGTAATACCGACAATAACCTTACCTTTATACACCACTGGCGCCATGGCGATGCCAATGCCTGTGCCACCTGTGACTTTACGCGCACTATTCGGGTCATCTTTGCTTAATGAGTCTTGGCCTTCAGTGGTAATCGCGTTTTCTACCACGTCAATATCCCACTCTTTTGCACCTGTTTTAGCGTTAAGCGCAATTAAACGCGCATCCACCGTACCAATAAATACACGGCCGCCAGATACTGCCACACCCCTATTGGCTGGGCCGCAGCACATTGCCCAATCTTTACGGCGATCGTGTTTATAACGCCATAATTCTTTGCCAGTTGTGGCATCCAAAGCCACAACATGGTTAAACGGCAATGATAAATACATCACGCCATCTTGCACAATTGGCGTGGTTTGAAAGCTGCCGGTTACACCCGTGTTTACTTTCCAAGCCTCTACTAATTTGTTTACATTAGCGGTATTAATTTGTGTGGCTGGCGCAAAACGCTGGCTAGTATAATCGCGCCCAAAGCTAGGCCAGCCTTCATTTTTAGCGTTTTCTGCCGATTTTTTTTGTATTGCAGTACAACTTGCTAGCAGCAAAAAAAAGCTTAAATACAAGGTTTTTAATAAGTAATTGCGCATGGTTAATATCCAAAAATGGCTTAAAAATATACCGAATAGTATATACCAAACCATTCACTTAAACAAAATGAAACAATATTTTTGAAAAGTTGCATCTAAAAAAAATAATCGGCCGTATAGGTCATTAGCAAGACGCTATTTAAAAAACGATTTTGGGAGCATCAATGAATAACACACAATTAAAATGCAGCATTTTGCGCTTAATCACTAGCGGCGCAATGCTTGCACTATGCACGTCGAACGCACATGCTGAGCAATCATTTAGCAATAAGCTGCTGTTAACGGGCGGCGTTTCGCAAGTAGAAGGCGCAGCAGGTGGCGGCTTAACGCCTTGGGCGGTGATTGGCGGCTACGGCACCAATAACGAAATTGGTGGTAATGCGCATTACACCTTTGTAAAAACAGGCGATTTTGATTTGAACAGCGTTGGGCTAACGCTG
>JANOWA010000247.1:0-2713 GCA_031417675.1 Methylotenera sp. | reverse complement strand
TCACTTCGCCAGTGGCGGTGTCAATTACCGAAATACTGCCGTTATCGCGTGTGGCAACGATTAATTTTTTGCCATCATCCGTCACACCCAAACCGCGCGGGCCAGCCGCTTTTACATCAAACGTTTTGGTCACTTTCATGGTGGCAAGGTCAATCACGCTCACACCTGCATCTTGGCTGGTTACATACGCCACACCAGCACTTTTTGGCGCATTGGCAACATCGCCAGAAGCCGCGCTAGCATTGGCTTGTGGCGCGGCATCTTTATTCGCTTCTGTTGGTTTATTGCAGGCACTTAATGCCAGCAATGCCAATAAAACCAAGCTAGTGCGCGCGCTTGTAAGCGCATGTGTGCGGGGTAAAAATGTCATGTAAACTCCAAATGAATACTAAAAAATTATACTGAACGGTATATTACCTTAATAAGCTTGCAAAACCTATAGGATATTTTCCTAAATTAACGGTTAATTATCAATCGCTTAACCAACGTTATTGTCTAAAAAATCAACCCAAAAATAATTGATACGCTGGGTTTTCGGTTTCATCCCAATACGTGTAGCCTAGCTTTTGCAGAAATTCGGCAAACTCAGCTTGCTCGTTTGGCGGCACTTGCATGCCCACCAACACGCGGCCAAAATCGGCACCGTGATTGCGGTAATGAAACAAGCTAATGTTCCAATCTTGCCCCATGCTATTCAAAAATTTCATCAGCGCACCTGGTTTTTCGGGGAATTCAAAGCGATACACTACTTCGTGTTCGGCCTGTGGGGCGCGCCCACCAACGAGATGACGTAAATGTAGCTTGGCCATTTCATTATGCGTTAAATCAATCGCGTTTAGCCCTTGCGCGGCTAATTTGTAGATGAGTTGACCAGTTTCAGCCGCGTTGGCAATTGCCAAACCCACAAAAATATGCGCAGCACTGGGATCAGAAAATCGATAGTTAAACTCAGTAATATTACGATTACCCAATAATTGGCAAAACGCCTTAAATGCACCTGCTTGCTCGGGAATCGTCACCGCCAACACCGCTTCGCGCTGCTCGCCCAACTCTGCACGCTCGGCTATAAAACGAAGCCTGTCAAAATTCATATTAGCGCCAGAGGCAATACCAATCAGCGTTTTGCCAGTGAGTTTGTTACGAGCCGCGTATTCCTTAATGCCAGCGGTAGCTAGCGCGCCAGCGGGTTCTAAAATGCTGCGCGTGTCTTCAAACACATCTTTTATGGCGGCGCAAATCTCATCGTTATCTACCACAATCATTTCATCGACAAATTGTTGCGCCAATTTAAACGTGTGCTCGCCCACTTGCTTTACCGCTGCGCCATCTGCAAATAGGCCAACTTGTTCTAAAATAACGCGCCTACCTTGTTTTAGCGATTCGGTCATCGCTTCAGAATCTTGCGCCTCAACGCCGATGATTTTAATCTCTGGCCGAATCGCTTTTACGTAGGCTGCAATGCCTGCCAACAGGCCACCACCGCCAACACAGCAGAATATTGCCTCGATTGGTTCCGCATCTGAAGATTGAAAGTGAGCTTGCAAAATTTCCATTGCAATGGTACCTTGGCCAGCAATCACATCTGGGTCATCGTATGGGTGCACAAACGTAAGTTGTTCAGATTGTTCAAGTTCTAATGCCTTAACATACGCATCAGAATAACTATCGCCAAACAGCACAAACTCAGCACCACGATTTTTTACAGCGTTGATTTTAATAGTGGGCGTGGTGGTCGGCATGACAATTACCGCACGGCAGCCAAGCTTTTGCGCCGCTAGTGCTACGCCTTGCGCGTGGTTGCCTGCGCTGGCAGCAATCACGCCGCGTTTTAGCACATCGGCAGGTAAATTCGCCATTTTGTTATACGCGCCGCGCAGCTTAAACGAGAACACGGGTTGCATATCCTCGCGCTTAAGCAGCACGCGATTGCCAATACGTGCCGATAAATTTGGTTGAAATTCCAGCGGCGTGTTTTTAGCCACATCGTAAACGCGCGAATTTTCAATTTGGTTTTTATAGTTTATGGTCATGCTTATTTTTAAAAGTCTTTGCGCGGTGTATCATATTGCATTATTAATCATTATAAACAAAACCATCGCGAGCGGTTGAAGTACAAGGCGCACGGAACGCAGAAACCGGAATGTACGTAGTGGTACATGAGGATTACGAGTACCGCGCAACGCAGTAATTCAACCGCGTAGTAGGTTTTTAAGGAATTAAAATGGCATTTACACAAGACGAACTAAAACAACAAGTAGCTCAAGCGGCCGTAGCCTATGTAAAAGAGGGCATTATTGGCGTGGGCACAGGTTCTACCGCCAATTTTTTTATTGAAGAACTTGCTAAAGTAAAACATAAAATTGATGGCGCAGTTGCCAGCAGTGAGGCTACAGCCCAACGTTTACGGGCCCACGGCATTCAAGTATTCGATTTAAACGCGGTGGATAGCTTGGATATTTACGTGGATGGTGCCGATGAAATTACCGAGCATCTACACATGCTAAAAGGTGGTGGCGGGGCGTTAACGCGCGAGAAAATCGTGGCGGCTGTGGCTAAAACCTTTATTTGTATTTGTGATGAGACTAAATACGTACCCGTGCTAGGCAAGTTTCCGCTGCCAGTAGAAGTGTTGCCAATGGCCAAAAGCTACGTCGCGCGAGAGCTAGTAAAGCTTGGCGGACAACCAAAATTGCGCGATTTCACTACGGATAAT